>CALJNJ010000308.1 GCA_937981945.1 uncultured Caulobacterales bacterium
ATTGGTCGATTTGAATGATTTTATCCAAATGTTCAAAGCCTTCGGCGCTCTCATAAGGCATGGGCTGAACCGAGGAGTTGTTGAGTTTCCGCGCCGCTGCCTTGTATAAGGTTTCAACCGTGAGCGTAGATTTCCCGCCGCCTGACACACCGGTCACGCAAATAAACATGCCAAGGGGGAATTCGGCCGTAATGTTCTTTAAGTTATTGCCTGTAAGGCCCTTTAAAATAAGCTTTTTTCCGTCTTTCCCGGGGCGTCTTTCGGCCGGCAGACCTATTTGCTTTTTGCCCGTCAGATAATGCCCTGTGATGGATTTTCGGCTCTTTTTGATCTTATCCGGCGTGCCTTCTGCGATGATTTGGCCGCCGTGAATTCCGGCCAAAGGCCCCATATCAATCACATGATCGGCTGTGAGGATCGCGTCCTCGTCATGTTCGACCACCAAAACCGTATTTCCTAAATCCCGAAGGTTTTGGAGGGTTTCCAGAAGTCTGGCATTATCTCTTTGGTGCAGGCCGATAGACGGCTCATCGAGCACATATAAAACGCCCGTCAGACCGGAGCCGATTTGGGAGGCGAGGCGAATACGCTGGCTTTCTCCGCCGGACAATGACCCGGACCCGCGCCCAATGGTCAAATAATCAAGTCCGACCGCGTTTAGAAATTCAAGCCTGTCGCATATTTCTTTGAGGATCCGCTCGGCGATTTCCATTTCTTTGGAGGTCAGTTCGGTTTTCAGCGACAAAAAGCGATCCCGCGCGTCGCGGATCGACATTTCCCCGGTCTCCGAAATAGGCATGCCGGCGATCTTGACGCAAAGGGCTTCCGGTTTCAGGCGCCGTCCGTCACAGGCCGTACACAGGGCGGAGGACATATATTTGGAAAGTTCCTCGCGCATCCAAGTGCTCTCGGTTTCGCGGTAGCGGCGCTCTAAATTCGGGACTACGCCCTCAAACGGCTTTGTGGTCTCATAACGGCGACCGTCATCCTTATAGACAAATTTGATGGACTGACCTTGGGTTCCGTAAAGCACCACGTCTTTGGCGCCGTCCGGCAAATCTTCCCAAGGGGTTTCCGTTGAAAACCCGTAATGTTTGGAAATGGCTTTGAGGGTTTGCATGTAAAGACTGCTGGGGGTTTTTTACCAAGGCGCAATCGCGCCGCCGCCTAAAGACTTGCTGTCATTGGGAACCACCAAGCCGGCATCAAATTTTAATTCTTGTCCCAGACCGTCACAGGACGGGCAGGCGCCGTGGGGACTGTTAAAGGAGAATAATCGCGGTTCAATTTCGGGAATGGTAAAACCTGAAACCGGGCAAGCAAACTTCTCGCTGAACAGTATTCTATCGCCGTCATCTTCTGCTATTTCACCAACCGCCAGGCCATCAGCCAGTTTCAGGGCTGTTTCAATGGAGTCGGCCAGCCGGGTTTCAAGCTCGGCGCGAACAACAACCCGGTCAACGACCACATCAATGTCGTGTTTAAACTTTTTATCCAGCGCCGGGGCTTCTTCGATACGGTAAAATTCTCCGTCTATTTTGGCCCGCTGAAACCCTTGTTTCATCAAATCCGCGAATTCTTTGCGGTACTCGCCTTTGCGCCCGCGGACAATGGGCGCCAAAATATAGAGCTTTGTACCTTCGGGCAGGGCCATAACGCGATCAACCATCTGGCTGACCGTTTGGCTTTTAATGGGTTTTCCGGTGGCCGGAGAATAGGGGACGCCGACCCGCGCCCAGAGAAGGCGCATATAGTCGTAAATTTCCGTGACCGTACCGACCGTCGATCTGGGGTTTCGGGAGGTTGTCTTTTGCTCGATTGAAATGGCAGGCGACAAGCCTTCGATAGAATCGACATCGGGCTTTCCCTGCAATTCCAAAAACTGCCTGGCATAAGCGGACAAGCTCTCCACATAGCGGCGTTGTCCTTCGGCGTAGATCGTATCGAAGGCCAAAGAGGACTTTCCGGAACCGGACAGACCGGTAATAACCACAAGCTTATCGCGCGGAATGTCAACATTGACATTTTTCAGATTGTGCTCTCTGGCACCGCGTACCTGTATGGATTTGAGCATACTTATATGGCCTTAGTCTTGTGGACAATTCTCGAGTGAAAGCTATTGCGAGGCTTGAATAACTGCATGGGACAAAACAATATCATAGGCAAATGTGCAAGCGAGAATCAGGACTTGCCAACAAGAACATAATGTGAACATAATAGGGCGAGTCAAGCTAAAGGTGAATATATGGCCGGTTCAGTAAACAAAGTTATTTTGGTCGGGAATGTGGGCAAAGACCCTGAAACCAGATCGTTTAGTAATGGCGGAAAGGTTTGCAACTTTTCTTTAGCCACGTCGGAAACCTGGCGCGATAAGCAGTCCGGTGAAAAACGCGAGTCAACGCAATGGCACAATATCGCCATTTTCAATGAGAATTTGGTGAAGGTCGTTGAGAACTACGTCAAGAAGGGCACGAAGCTTTATCTTGAAGGTCAGCTGCAAACGCGAAAATGGCAGGACCGTGACGGAAATGATCGCTGGACAACCGAAGTTGTGTTGCAGCGCTTCCGCGGCGAATTGGTGTTGCTGGACAGTCGCGGTTCGGGCGGCGGAGGTGGCGGCGGCTATGATCAGTCCCGCAATGTCAGTGATTACAGCGGCGGCGGAGGCTCAAGACCTGCATCTGCTCAAGAAGGTCCGGCCGAAAGCTTTGAACTGGACGACGAAATTCCGTTTTAGGGTCCAATGACCGGGGCTGTTAGCCCCGCATGGCATTTGCCAGCATATCGTTGAGACGATTAACATTGGCGCCGGCGATATACTCATCGCCAATCATGAAAAACGGCGTTCCCGTCAGGGGACGAAGTTTTTGGCCCATGATTAATGTGTCTTCGATATAGGCCGCAATTTCCGGATCTTGCATATCGCCTTTAAGCCGAGCGACGTTTAGTCCGATATCTTTGGCAATTTCCTCAATACGGTCATCATTAAGGCCGCGGGCTTCCATTAAAGCCGTATGCATTTCCAAATACTTGCCTTGGCGATGGGCCGCGAGCGCCGCCTTTGCTGCATTTCGGGATGTTTTGGTTTGGCGGTCCAAAATGGGCAATTCCTTGAAGATGACGCGAACATCTTTGGGATGCTTTTCCATGGTTTCAACGAGCCAATCCGTGGTGCGTTTACAATAAGAGCAATTATAGTCGAAAAATTCTACGATCGTCACTTTGGCGTCGGCAGGTCCCAGGACCACATCGCGCGGCTCGTTGTAAATGGATGACTTAACAGAGGCGAGGGATTCGCGGTCTTGTTTAGCTTCCAGTTCAATCAGGGCTTCCTGAACAACTTCGGGATTTTCCATCAAATATTCATAGACGATTTTTTCAATGGCTTCTTTGTCTTGCGTATTGACCTGACCTGCTTGTGAGCAAGCAGGGAAAGCCAAAACAGAAGCAGCTAGAAGAGCGGTTTTATAAAGTTTCATGGATATCTCCTCGGACGTTTAAACCCGACTATAGGATAATAGTTATCATTCTGTGAGCGGTATCACGGTTTAGGTCTGTATCTCTTATTTTTCTTTTTGGACAGCTGAGTTTCTGCAATCACGATGATATCACTGGCCCGTCGCCATTGCGGTATATCCCGTTCCATGTCCTTCTGAGCCCGTTTGGCAAAAGATTGGGCCCGTTGATAATCACCCATTGAGAAGGATTGTTCTGCCGTTGCGTATTTAGCTAAGGCTTCTTCGTTATTTTGTCCGTAAGCCTGAGACAGATAATACCACGCTGCGCTGTTTTTTGGCTCAATTTGAAGAGCTGATTTTAGAAGACGAATGGATTCTTGCGCGTCTTCGGGCTTGTCTGTTTCCAGATAAGCCTGGGCGAGCGCAATTTGAAAGAGCGCCGCATCGGGCTTTAGCTCCATGGCTCTACGAATGGGTTCCATGGCCCTGGCGCCTTGGCCGCTTTCATAAAGAATTTGCCCTTTGAGTTCGTAGTAATACGGGTTTTGCGTATCCGTCTCGATCAAAGCATCAATCTCCGCCAGAGCGTTTTTAAGACTGGCGCTGCGGAAATAAGCGACGGCGCGCGCATAGCGGGCTTCATCGGATGTATCTGACAGCGGGTAACGGGAGAAAACCAATTGCGGTGCTTCCAAGAAACCGCGCAGC
>CALJNJ010000309.1 GCA_937981945.1 uncultured Caulobacterales bacterium
ATTTTTAACTCTATTGGGACCGCCTCATGTCATTGAAATCATTACTTTTCACCGCAGCCATTCCATCAGTGCTGCTGGCAAATGTAACGACCGCCACGGCTCAGACGCCTTGTCCCAACGAAATTACGACTGCAGAAACGCGGGAAGTCAGGACGTCAACAGAAAATGCCGGGGACGCTTGTGATGTGACGATTGCAGAAGGTGGCAGTGTCGAAACGTCTGCGGGTTCCGCGGTTGTTCTGGATTCTGACAATAATTTGACCGTTGCCGGAACAGTCTCATCTTCCGACGCTGATGACACCACCGGTATTGAAATCCAAGGCGGCAATACCGGCGAAGTTGATATTAACGGTGAGATCAACCTGTCAGAAACAACTGCTGCTACTGATACAGATGGCGACAATACGATAGACGGCCCCTTTGCTGAAGGCACCGGACGAACAGGTATTCTAATCTCAGGTGCATCGCAGTTCACCGGTGAAATTCGCGCCAACCAAGGTACTGTCCTGGTTCAAGGCAATGACAGTTACGGCTTTCGTCTTTTATCAAGTGCGGGTCTTGCGGGTAATTTGACGCTTGGCGGCAATATTCAAGCGCTGGGGTCGAATGCGATAGCAGTTAGCGTCGAAGGTGATGTGACTGGGGATGTTGTAAATAACGGTACAATCAGCGCTACCGGTGAAGACGCCGGCGGAATTTCCGTTACCGGCGATATTAACGGACAATTGTTAAATGGTGGAGGAGTTACTGTCACAGGATACAGATTTCCGAATCGACCAACTGTTGTCAACGCTGCAAGCTTTTTGGACGAGACTGATACATTACAGGCAAGTTCCGCTATTGCTGTCAGCGGAAACATTACTAACGGAGTATGGCTACAACGAAACTCGGTAACCGACGAAGATGACGTGACGACGGTAACCGGGAACAGCACAGTTAACCAATTCGGCAGTGCGCCTGCGATTCTCTTTGACGGCAACGGAACGAGTATTTCAATCGGATTGGTTGTCCCCGTGACAGATGCTAACAATACTCATCTTCAGTATGCTTTCGTAAATCAAGGCTCTATAAGTGCTTCCGGGGTTTTGGATGATGCCAATTCTACAGCTATTGCCGCTTACGATGTATCTTTCGCTAACGGTCTTAACAATTCGGGTAATTTGACCGCGATCTCGTATAGAAGCGGCGATGACGGAACGGCCGATTTAGCGGGCCAAACTGGGATAGCACGAGTTGTAGTTTTAGGCGATGGCGCTATTGCCGATACAATCCAAAACTCCGGCCTTATCGTGGCCTCGGTGCAAGAAAATACTACTGAAATTTATTCCGATCTGGACAACCCGTTAGCCGCTCGAAACCTTACGGCTGTCGCAATCGACCTTGAGGCCAATGCAAATCTCACTTCAATCGTTAATTCGGGTAGTATTTCGGCAGCGTTATCCGGCCGGGAAGGAACAGCAGTTGCCATAAGAGACGCCTCCGGAACAATCACGATCATCGACAACACCGGCAATATCAGTGCCATTGGAAACAATTCAGATCCGTTGCTAACCGCGGAGACAAACTTTACAACAATTGCCCTGGATCTGGCGGCAAATACGACAGGCGTTACGATTACTCAGTCACGGGAATCGGAAGACGTCGCCGCTCCGCTAATCCTTGGCGATATTTTGCTCGGCGCGGGTGATGACAGCGTGGATTCGACTGCCGGCACGATTACGGGCGACCTGGCCTTCGCCGGTGGTGCTGACACACTCACCCTCGCCAACACGATTTATACGGGGACATTAACGGATACGGACGGAAATCTTGTTATCACCTTAACGGACGGCGCCGCTCTGAACCAAACAACAGCGACGCCGATTAATGCAACCAGCGCCAGTTTTGACGAAACGTCAGTCTTTAGCCCAACCATAGACGGCGCTTCCGGTCTCGCGTCTACCCTAACCACAACAGGTGATATAAGTTTCGCCTCCGGCGCTTCCATTGCCCCGAGCTTGGTCAGCATCGTCGACCCGGCCAACAACTCATTTGCAATTGCAGATGCCGGCGGAAGTTTGAATGTGGGTGATCTGGGCGGAATTTTGTCTTTTGACTCGCCGTTCTTGTACGACACGTCTTTTGCGGTCGACCCTAATGATCCCAATGCGCTTCTGATCACGTTTGATCTTCGTTCAACGGATGCCTTAGGGTTTGACCCCGTGCAAACAGCGGCCTTCGGACCGGCGTTTGAGGCTTTATCAGCTTCTCCTGCGCTTGCAGAGTCTTTCCTTGGTATAACGGACGGCGAGCAATTCCGCGGAGCATATAATCAGTTACTCCCTGAATTCGCCGCTGCAGCCAGGCACTTTGTGGTCGCTAATGTTGACGGATCTGTCGGGGCTGTCGGCTCTCACCTCGAAAATGCAAGAAAGTCTCAGGAACGCCCCGGCGGTGCGTGGATACAAGAGTTTACTTACTTTGCCGACCGGGATTTAGCCGGTTTATCCGAGCAGTTCAGAGGCTTCGGCTTTGGCTTTACGGGCGGCTTTGACACATCCTTCGGACCATTCCACACGGCCGGTCTTAACATTGGTTTCGCCTCTACGGAAATTGAAGACGTATTGGGCGTTGATGAACCTTTGGACTTGATGACGTTCCAAACCGGTCTTTACGGCGGGATTGAAACCGGAAATCTCGGTATCGATATATATGGCGGCGCCGGCTTTAACGACTTTGGTCAAAACCGCCGCGTCACGGTCGGAAATTTTGACGAAACGGCAAATGGCGATTGGTCAGGAACGCATGTTAACGGATCCATCCGCGGCGGCTACGACATTTCCCTGGGCAAAAAGTACTGGTTACGCCCTGCATTTTCCGTCGACTATCTGCGCCTTAGCGAAAAGGCTTATACGGAAACCGGTTCTGATGCGATTGCGCTGGATGTCGGGAAAAGAACCTCAGAGCTGGGCGGCGCGACTGCCATGATGAATTTGGGCGCTAATTTCGAAGGCAGACGGACTTGGATCAGACCATCATTGCGCTTTGGTTACCGCAATGAATTTATCAATGACGGCGTTGTTACCAATTACGGTTTTGTCGGCGGAACCCAACGGGCTGACCTGATTTCTCAAGTCTTTCCTGAAGATGGCTTCTTACTGGGCTTCAGCGTTGCAGCCGGCAGTAATTACTCGTCAGTCGGACTGGATTTTGACAGCGATATCCGCGACGGATTTATCCGGCACACCGGCCGGCTTGTTTTACGGATGATTTTCTAGAGTTTTTAGCTCCGACCCTGCTTCCGATCTTGCAAGAAACAGGGAATCTCCATTAACAGAACAAAAGCGAAACTGACTCGCAATTCAGGGGACGGTAGAAACCGGATATGGCTGCAAAGAAAAAAGACTTATTCGGTGATGACAAATCAGGCGCGAGCGACAGTTACTCCGCCAAAGATATTGAAGTCTTGGAAGGTCTTGAGCCTGTCCGTATGCGCCCCGGCATGTATATCGGCGGCACGGATGATCGGGCACTGCATCATCTTTTCGCCGAAGTCATCGACAATTCCATGGATGAAGCTGTAGCCGGCCATGCGAGCCGCATAGAAGTCGAGCTTCACAGTGACGGTTTTTTATCTGTTTCCGATAACGGGCGCGGCATTCCGGTGGATGCCCATCCGAAATATAAGAACAAATCTGCCCTTGAGGTCATTATGACCACCCTTCACGCCGGCGGTAAGTTTTCCAGCGACGCATACGAAACATCCGGCGGTCTGCACGGCGTCGGTGTCTCCGTCGTGAATGCCTTATCGGACGCTCTTGAGGTTGAAGTTGCCCGTAATAAGCAATTGTTTCGTATGAAGTTTTCCCAAGGAAAGGCTTTGGGTCAACTCGAAGATCTGGGCCCGATCAACAACCGCCGCGGCACGAAGGTAAGGTTCCACCCGGATCCTGAAATTTTCGGTCCGAAAGCCCATTTTAAACCCGGCCGGCTGTTCCGAATGGCCAGAGCGAAAGCTTATCTCCAGCCCGGCGTCGAAATCCGCTGGAAATGCGACCCGAAAATGGTCGAGGAGCTGGACAGCGTCCCGGCCCAAGCCGTTTTTCACTTCCCGGCGGGCCTGGCCGACTATCTCAAAGAAACCATTGGCGGTAAAACCACAGTGACCCCTGAGCTTTTTGCCGGGAGAACGAAGAAAGACAGTGGTCACGGCCGCGTCGAATGGGCGATTGCATGGTCGCCTGAAGGTTACGGGGAAGCGGACACATTTGTCCGCTCTTATTGCAACACTATCCCAACAGCCGGCGGCGGAACCCATGAACAAGGTTTGCGGGCAGCCATCACAAAGGGATTACGGGCCTATGCCGATATATCCGGCATGGGGAAAAAGGTCTCCCATGTTACCCCAGATGACGTGATGAACGGCGCCGGCGCTCTCGTTTCCGTATTCATGAGTAATCCGGAGTTTCAGGGTCAAACAAAAGACAAATTGTCGAACACGGAAGCGGCCAGGATTGTAGAAAACGCCGTCAGGGATCCGTTTGACCATTGGCTGGCCTCCTCGCCCAAAGACGCAACCAAGCTTTTGGAATGGGTCATTGAAAAAGCCAATGAACGGGTTCGCAGGCGTAAGCAACGGGACATTAATCGAAAGTCAGCGACAAAACGGTTGAGACTCCCCGGCAAACTTGCCGATTGTTCCCGTAAAGATGCTACCGATACGGAACTGTTCATTGTTGAGGGTGACAG
>CALJNJ010000310.1 GCA_937981945.1 uncultured Caulobacterales bacterium
TCCATGCCGGCGCTGTCCAAATGAGCCAAATTATCCGATCGGTAGATCATATTCCATTTTACGCGTCGTCCATCGGTCGTCTTATATCCGCCTAAATCTCTGAAATTTTTTGTCCCCGGAATAGATAAGAGACGGGGCCCGCTGACGTTAAATTTCGCTAAATAGTCAGGGGCAATTACATGCGCCGTAATGGGCTCATGTTCGCCCGAGGTTTTTTTGGCCATCAAAAAACCGGCGCCGATACCAACGATTAATAAGATTAAAGGCAGAATGAAACGCATTATGAAACTTCCGAGTTTGACTTGGTTCTGACAAAAGCCATGACAATGGCGGCGAGGATGGCGACGGGAATAAGAACGGTGAATGCTTGGTCGTAAGATTGATTGGCCTCGAAAGATTTTCCGACAAAACCGAGCGCAATAACGGCAAACAAAACGGTCACTAAATTCATCAAACCGATCGCCGGCGCAAAGTGTTTGCGTCCGAATGTATCTGCGGTGATACCTGTCCACACCGGATAAATACCGCCAATGGCAATCCCCACAAAGCCCGCGACAATAGCCATGGTTATAAAATTATTGGCGATGACAGCTGTCATCAAAAAGATCACATTTGAGAGACAGACAAGCGCGAACACATATCGTTTGTCAAAACGCTCTATAAGCCAGCCAATTCCCAGCTTACCGCCGATTGCGGAACCGGCGACAATGGTCGGAATGAGCGTAGCCTGTGCATTGGAATATCCCAAATTCTCTCCAAACGGTTTGAGAGACGCCAGAAGAGCCTGATCACAACCCAGTAACAAACCACACGCCACAGCAATCACCCAAAAGTCCCGATTGCGTAATATTTTAGACGGATTAGCCGCCGTAACGGTTTGCGGAATTTCCTGCGCTTCGCCGTCCGGATATTGTCCGATGTCTTCAGGGCGAGAGATGAAATATTTTAAAATCGCAATTAGGGAAATGACGGCGATGCCAAGCGCCATAAATTGTGTTGCTCGGCGCCATCCGTGATTGGCTATCAATTGACTGAAAACAGGCTGCACCAGGAAACCGCCCGCTGATGTGGCAACGGCGGCTATACCCAAAGCTCTGCCCCGTTTCTTATAAAACCAATTTGTTGTCAGCACATTGGCCATGAAAGGGCCGCAAGCCGTAAAGCCAAACCCAATTGGAATAGCGATGGCCAGAGCTAATTGTTTTGGCGTTTGGGCAATGGATAGAAACAAAAATCCCGATATAAACGACACCAAACCTAATAATGACAACAGCTTAGGGGAGGTTCTTGAGATCATTTTTCCGGCAATCGCTGCCCATATGGCCGCGCTGAGGAGAAATATAATCATGCCCAGATTGGTTTGATCCCGCTTCAAACCGAATTCCGCTTCTATGGGCGTAACGAAGTGCTGAAATGAATAGAAAGTAGCACCCGCAAGTAGCATCGCTGTGACGAAGCTTGCCCCCAAAACATGCCAGCCTCGAAAATCGGTCATACAAAGCTCGCTAAATTCTGTTTCAACAAGTCTTGAGCCTTATCTTCGCCCATAACACGGCTTTCACGTTTTGCGATTTTCCATTTACCGCCAACATAAACCATGTCCCAGCGATTAAAAGCGAGGCGCATCAAAACGGGAAGCCCGTCCTTTTGATTGTAAACCCGTGAATAGCCCAAGACTTTTGCTGTAGTTTCGCAGACATTTACCACTAAAGGCCCCACTGTATGTGCGCAGTTCGGCAAAAGGGATTGGTGCATATCGGAATTCAGCATCTCTTTTATGGCTTGATGTCCTTTCAAATGCAGATCCGCAGCGGTTCCGTCCCGGCCCGATCTTGGGCTACTGACCACGTAGACAGCGTCTTTCATATGGCAAGTCAATGCAGTTTCAACATCACCGCAATCGGCTGCCAATCCGTAAAGATTGATAACATTTCGAATTGCCAGTTCTGAGGCCGTCTTATCCAAGCTTGTGGGCCTCCAAAGCAATCTTCAAAAAGCTTGGTGGCTCGCCGCCGCCGTGAACCTCCAAACAAGCCCCTGATACATACTCGTTAGCGGGATCCGCTAAAAACAGGCAAGCCTTCGCGATATCTGCCGGTGTTCCCATGCGCCCCATGGGTAATTCGCTTGATAAATGAGCAATCCCTTTATCGCCGCCGTAATGCATGCCGGAGGCCTCTGTTTTGATCAGACCTGCAATGATGGCGTTGACGCGAATATGAGGGGCCCATTCCATGGCCAAGGAAGTGGTATAATTCAAAAGCCCGGCTTTCGCTGCGCCGTAAACAGCGGTTTTGGGTGAAGGCCTGACTCCCGAAACACTGGCGATATTGATAATAGAACCGCCGGTTTCCTTTAAAGCGTTATAGGCAGCACTCGCCAAATTAATCGGCGCACTTAGATTTAAATCCATAATTTTGGCGACCAAGACAGGGTCTGCTTGCTCAGCATCTTCCATAGGCGTGCCGCCGGCGTTATTCACAAGACAGTCAATGCGGCCGGTTTTATCCAAGGCGAATTCGACGAGCGCCTTGCCTGCATCGGGTTTGCGTATATCCAAAGAAATAAAGGCCGCATTATTTGGCAAAGATTGCGGCTTGCGCCGGCCGCAAATAATCACATTTGCCCCACTGCCGGCAAAGGCGTCGGCAATGCCCCGTCCAATGCCGCGGCTGCCTCCGGTCACAATAATC
>CALJNJ010000311.1 GCA_937981945.1 uncultured Caulobacterales bacterium
GCCGGCGTTTAATTTGTCATTTTTCGAAGACTACGCCGATACCATTACGCCGGAGCAGGTTCACGGCGCATTTGTGAAGAAATGGGCCGGCTATGAGGCGCCCCAAATCTATTTGTCGACCTCCGAGGTGATTGAAGACGCAGAAGGCCTCATTTTGGAAACCTTACGGGCGTCACAGGCCGTCGACGTAAAGCCCAATATCGTCGCTGATCTGGGTGACTTTGCCTATACGGAGTTCGGTGACCCCGGGAAAGTCGCCACGCGGAAAACCGTCGAAGACATAGATTTTGAGCAAATCGTTTTTGAGAACGGCGTTAAGCTCAACATGAAGAAAACGCCTTATCAAAAAGGGATTATGAGCGTGCAGATGTCCTACGGAAAGGGCAGTTTCTATCTGCCCGGCAACGGCGCGGCCCTGCGCTGGCTAACCGGAAACGCTTTGTCGCTTGGCGGTTTGAAAGCCCATTCGGCGGATGATGTCCAAACTCTGATGGCCGGTAAATCCGTCGGGGCCGGCCATGATATGGGCAATAAGCAAATGTTTATGAGCGGTTCAACGACGCCGGAGTTTTTACCCGAGCAGCTCAATTTAATGATGGCTTATTATCTCGAGCCCGGTTTTCGCGCCGAGGCCAAAGCCAGATATGATAAATTCATCAGCTCTTTCTATCCGACCTTGGATTCGACCCCGGGCGGTGTCGCCTCAAAAGAGGTTGAGCGTATGATCAGATCCGGCGATCCCAGATTTGGCATCCCTCCTGAAGAAGATTTGAGAAGCGTCTCATTAGAGGAACTGGAGAGGTGGATGACGGATTCCAGATCGGGCTCAGCCGTAGAAATAGGAGTTGTCGGGGATTTCGACCCTGAAGAGGTTATCTCTCAGATCGCCCGTACCTTCGGAACTTTGCCAAAAGTCTCTTCAAAGGTCCCTACGGCGCCAAAAAGCAAGACCAAGCTTAAGTTTCCGAAAGGGACGAGTGTTCCTGAAACACTGACACACGCCGGAGAAGCGAATACGGCTCTATTGCGGATGTATTGGCCATCATCTGACGGAACGGACGACAAAGCTATTCGCCGGGTCAATATGCTCAAATCCATGTTTCAGCTCCGCCTGAATGACGTTATCCGCGAAGAGCTCGGAGCTTCATATTCACCATCAGCCTTTTACAGCGCGCCGCGGGATTATCCCGGTTATGGCTATGTGGCGGTTTCCGTTGAGGTCAATCCTGATGATATCGCCAAAGCCGAAGCACAAATCCATAAGCTGGCCGCCAGTTTTGCCAAAGGTGACATGGACGATGATTTGTTTGAGCGGGCCATTCGTCCGATCAAAGAAACGCTGGAAGAAACTTTGGAAAGCAATAGCTACTGGATGAGTATAATCGGCCGTTCCCAAACCGATCCGGAAATTCCGGAACGCCACCGCCGCCGTCAGGCATCTTATGATAATATGACCCTTGAGGACGTTAAAGCTGTCGCTGCTGATGTGTTTCTAAGAGAGAAAGCCGTGACTTATCATATCGTTCCGAGCCTGTAAGCCGCGACAAAAAAGCGGTTTTAGACATATTTTAAGTCTTCGCATTCAGGCATGCCCCGTCTATAACACAAGCAAATCACTTAAGGTCCTTTCATGGTACAGCTGACGCTTCCCAAGAATTCAAAATTATCCAAAGGCAAAGATTGGCCAAAAACCGGCTCCGGAACGCGGATGAAGACCTTTAAGGTCTACCGTTTTGATCCGGCCGACGGGCAGGGACCTCGCTGGGATACTTATCAATTGGACCTGGATGAATGCGGTCCGATGGTATTGGACGCCTTGCTGAAAATTAAAAACGAAGTTGACCCCAGCCTGTCGTTCCGCCGGTCGTGCCGTGAAGGCGTTTGCGGCTCTTGCGCGATGAATATCGGCGGCCGCAACACACTGGCCTGTACAAAAGGGATTGATGAAGTCGGCGGCGCATCCATTACGATTTCGCCATTGCCGCATATGCCTGTTGTTCGCGACTTGGTGCCGGATTTATCACAATTTTACGCGCAATATGCAGAAATTCAGCCCTGGTTGCAGACCTCTGAAGCCGAACCCGGCAAAGAGCACACGCAAAGCGTGGAAGATCGCGATAAGCTCAACGGTTTATATGAATGTATTTTGTGCGCCTCCTGTTCCACGTCTTGCCCAAGCTATTGGTGGAATGGTGACCGTTATTTGGGACCGGCAGCCCTTTTGCAGGCTTATCGCTGGTTAGTAGACAGCCGCGATGAGAGCACAAATGAGCGTCTCGATCGTCTGGAAGACCCGTTTAAACTTTACCGCTGTCACACCATCATGAACTGCACAAATGTTTGCCCGAAAGGCTTGAACCCGGCTAAGGCCATCGCCGAAGTCAAAAAGATGATGGTTGAGCGGGCCTAACCCGTCGCAAACTAAAATTCATTTATTGTAAATCATGATCTCCCTGAACTGTCTGTTTTTGGAGCGATTTTAGCTGTTCTTGGCACCGTCCGGCGAAATCGCCTTTCACCGATAATTTACACCGATCCGGTAATAAGCCTGCAAAATTATAACAGGTGAAAAAATGGCGGAATTTAGCGCACGGGATCGATTGCGGCTGTTGGCGGGCGGCAGCGCGATGTTTTTAGCAGGATGCGGCGGTAGTAACCCGCCCGTAAATTCAGGTTCATTGCTGGGAAGCGGCGACGGATCAGGGACCGGTACGGGCACCGGAACAGGTACAGGCACGGGGACGGGAACCGGCACAAATACAGGGGGCAGCACGAGCCCCGCGGCATTAACCACCGGATTGCTGCGCGACCACTACCGTAATAATTTTCAAATCGGAACCGCGCTGTCCAATCAGCGGATTGCCGCCAATGATTTGTCGGCTCAAATAGCCGCGGACCAGTTTGGCAGTATTACGCCGGAGTGGGAATTAAAGCCTGAGGTTATTCAGCCGACACCGGGCGTCTTTAATTTTTCAGAAGCTGACCGCGTTGTCGATTGGGCGCTGGCAAACGGCCAGACCGTTCGGGGCCATGCCTTGGTTTGGCATGAATCAACGCCTGATCATTTTCTACAGGGCAGCCGGGAAGATATCCGTCTCAGATTGGAAGATTATGTCTCAACAGTGGTTGACTATTTTCGCGGCCGCGTCGCCGTTTGGGACGTGGTCAATGAAGTCACATCTGCCGACGTTTATCGCGGCAGTGACGGTGTGGGCCCGGACCGGCAAGAAGACTGGTTTAATGCCGTCGGAAATGCTGATTATATTGATTGGGCGTTTCGCGCTGCGCGCGCCGCTGATCCGAATGCGCTCCTGTTTATCAGTGAATATGACACGGAAACTCAGCTAAAGCGCGACTGGCTTATCCAAATTTTGCGACGTCTGAGTGCCAGAGGCGTTCCCGTAGACGGCGTTGGGCATCAGTTCCATTTCTTTATTGATACGGACCCTGCTCAGGCTTTGGCGGCGATTGACGCTGTGGACAATGAGTTTTTAGGCTTGATCAATCATGCAACTGAGATCGATGTATCTTTTTATCGCGATCCCGGCACATGCTGGCAAACCGGAACCAATTGTCTGGCTGATTTAGGTCCCAATGCACCGGCGGATATGTTGGCGCAGCAAGCGCAATTAATGCGGAGTTTCTTTGACGGGATGGTTTTGCGCTCATCCGTGGAATCCGTATCCTTTTGGGGTGTCCGCGATAGTGACAGCTGGCTTAATACGTCGCCGGTAGAGCGGTTTAATTTCCCGCTTTTATTTGACCGTGACGGCGAACCTAAATCAGCTTTCCACGCCATTACGGATCCCAATTACGTCATTTAATCTGACAATTGTGTGTCTTGAAATTTCCGGCCATTGCCGCATAAGGCAATGGAAGGAGACAGCATGGCCCAAGACAGTTCGAAAACATTAAAAATTGCTTTGCCACAAATGGCGCCTGTTTGGCTGGACCGAGCCCGAACTTTGGAAAAAGTCATCGGCTTGATCGGGGATGCTGCCAAAGAGAAAGCTGATTTAATCGTTTTCAGCGAAGGCGCAGTGCCGGGTTACCCGTTTTGGCCGGAATTGACCGGCGGGGCTGTTTTTAACGATCACATGCAAAAGGAACTGTTTGCCCATTACTCAGATCAAGCTGTGATTATCGAAGACGGGCATTTAGACGGCGTTTGCAAGGCTTTGAAAAAGGCTGATATGGCGTGTTATCTGGGCATCATTGAGCGTCCTCGGCAGCGCAGCGGCCATTCCCTTTATTGCAGTTTCGTTTACATCGATAAATCCGGCGTTATCGGCTCTGTTCATCGTAAGCTTCAGCCCACTTATGAAGAGCGCTTGGTTTGGTCGCCGGGGGACGGGGCAGGATTAGTCACCCACAGATTGGGTGAGTTCACAGTGGGCGGTCTGAATTGCTGGGAAAACTGGATGCCTTTATCCAGAGCGGCTCTTTATGCCCAAGGCGAAGATTTACATGTGGCTTGTTGGCCGGGGAATCTCCGAAATACAGACGATATTACGCCGTTTTTGGCAAAAGAAGGCCGCTCTTACTGCATATCCGTTTCTGGTTTAATGCGCCGGTCAGACGTGCCTGGTGACATCCCTTATTATAAAGAAATCAAAGACTTAATGCCGGAACTTGCTGCAAATGGCGGGTCATGTATCGCGGCGCCGGACGGCTCTTGGGTGCTTGAGCCCGAGACAGGTGTCGAAAGCCTTCGGTTTGCTGAAATAGACCCCAAATTTGTACGTCGTGAGCGTCATAATTTCGACCCCGCAGGTCATTATTCAAGACCCGGAATTACTCATTTGACGGTTGATCGGACCCGCTTGTCTCTGGCGTCTTTCCGCGACGCAGAAGACTGAGTTTGCCCTGAAGACCGGTTTCAAGCGCGTCCAATTTATCTTTGCGGTAATCCCGAACAACAGTGGTTGAGAGGTCATCATTGCCGGATAATTGCATCCAATTTCCGTCGGCATATTCCGGCCAATTGGGTAAGCCGGGACCGTTTGGGTTGCCGCTCTTGGCGAAATTTACCCAATAATTCTGCATTAACTCAGCCAGATGTTCGTCCTCATCCGACCATCCGAAAGCTTTTTCGGGCGTGCCGAAGACAAATGGTATTTCAGCGCTGTGGTAAGCGCCGATGGTTTGCTTCCTATTGGGCGGAACGCGGGTGAATACATAGGCATAGGCCGGATTGCCGGCTGCTGCATTCGTCCGTGTCACCATGCGAATATTGACGCCGAACAGCTCGTCACCCATCATTTGTTCGCCGCCGAAGTCATAATCTTTATCAAGGCCGTATAAATCGACCAATTGCTCTGATTTGGCGCCAAAATGAGGTGAGAGCGCCTCAATTTGTTTGTCGCGCCCGGTCTGAGGCATGCCCTTAAACCAAACTGACGGCTCAGGCCCGTTCGGAAAGAATACCGTCGCTTCGTCAGAATTATACCCAAACAGGGTCGGGACAGGATGAAAATCGCCGTCTTGAAAGGCGATGCCCACATTCT
>CALJNJ010000312.1 GCA_937981945.1 uncultured Caulobacterales bacterium
CCGCTGACCGCCAAAGACTGTATGAACGCCGGCGCGAACGCGCTGGTTGCCGGCAGCGCCGTTTTTAAAGGCGCCGGCAGTTATGCCCAAAACATCGCAGCACTCAGGGGCGATCCGGCCTCACAAGTCGCCTGATCGCGCGGTAATATGCGGCGCCTTCCGCTCAATAAAGTAGCCCAAGCCACTGTCGGGCGGACTGTCCAAAGATTGGGGCAGGACTTAGGCGCACCTTTTCGTAATGTTCGCTTACGCAGCGCGGGCGTCGCGACATTGGAAAATATTCCGCTACGTAATTTCCGAGGCAATGCTGCCCGCGGTGAAAGCATCCTAAAAGGTCATTTTATTTTTGCCGGTCAACATTTGGACGTCGGCAGTATGGGCGATCCGTGGCCTCTGCCCGCCCCATCTGAAAAATTTGCGTATTGGCTGCATGGTTTTGATTGGCTTTGGGATCTGACGGCTCGCGGCGAAAAAGAAGCCGCAGTCAAAGCCAGACAATTGGCGGATCAATGGATAGAGCTTTACGGCGAATGGAACGGATATAGTTGGGACAATGACATTCTCACCAATCGGCTTTATGCTTGGTTGTGCAATTGGACCAACGCCTTATCCGCCGACAGGATGAGCCAAGCCTCTCAAGGGCGAAGAGATAATTTGTTCCGACAACTGAAGCATTTGCGGTCAAACTATAAACATACGCCGGAAGGTATCACCAAGCTGAAGGCCGCATCCGTGATTGCCATGGGCGGCTTATTTCGACCGGAAAAGTCTTATGACTATCTCAATCGCGGGCTGGATTGGCTGGACGAACAAATACATTTACAAATATTACCTGACGGCGGACATATTTCCCGCAATCCCGGCGCCTGCGTCGAAGCATTAGAAATATTGACCACCCTGGATATTGCGTTGGAAAAACGCGGCGTAGAGGGATCATCAGCCATCACAAGAGCACTTGAGCGGCTCAGGCACATTATTCCCTTTTTCCAGTATCAGGATCAGGGATTGGCATCCTTTAACGGCTCGGGCAGCGGCGATATCAAATATATCAATGAGTTGCTCAAATTCAGCAAAACAAGCGCAGAACCGTTCGCCTATTGCCCGCATACGGGTTATCAACGGATACAACAGGGCAGTACCACAATTCTGGTCGATACCGGCGAAACAGCGCCCTTCCCATTTGACAAAGACGCTCATTTGGCGCCGCTGGCATTTGAAATGTGCACCAAGGCCGGCCGGCTGATCGTCAATTGCGGCTGGAGCCCCGAACAACCTTTCGGGTGGCGAGAAAATATGCGGCTGACGGCAGCTCATTCGACCCTGTCGCCCAACAACCAAACGGCCGGGCAATTAGTAACCTCCGGCTTCCGCGCAAAATTGTTTCCCGACCATGTGGACGTGGGCGTCTCGGATGTGAATGTTACCAGACGCGAGCAAGCCGAAGGGGTTTGGCTTGAAATGTCACACAGCGGCTATTTGGAACAAACCGGCTTATCGCACAGGCGTCGTCTTTACGTACATGAAAGCGGCCAAGATGTGCGCGGTGAGGACAGCCTGCTGGTACCCATTGGCGCCGCGCCGAAATCCCGAAATGCGATTCCTTTTGACATTCGATTTCATTTGCATCCTTCAGTCAAAGCAACTTTGGCGCAAGATCTGCACAGCGCGCTTCTGATTCAGCCCGGTCAAATTGGCTGGCGCTTCAGAACCGATGGCGGACCTATGCGCATCGAAGAATCCGTATATCTGGCCGAAGGCGATCGCCCGGTAAAGTCAGAGCAAATTGTTATTTCAGGATCTGCATTTGCTGATGGTGACGGCGAGTCAAAATCCAATCGCGTGCGCTGGTCGCTCAGACGACTGGAGGCCAAATCGTGATCTCCGCGCTTACCAAATTCTTTCGGCAGCCTTTCGTCAGCAAAATTTCCGTTACGATTTATGATGCGGTCCTGGGCGGGCTTTGCATGTTTTTAGTGATCCACTGGCGCTATACTTTTGAAGACACGCCCGTTCCGTCAAATATCGCTGAAAGCGCGACAATTGTATTCATGGCGTCCTGTATAGCCAGTTGGATTATTACCGACTCCTATAAAGCGATTTGGCGTTTTACGTCTCTGGACGATATCAAGAACCTGTTTCAGGCTGTGCTTTTAGCCGTCATTATTGCGCCGGTCGTCCTGTTTTTCTTCTTTAACAGGGCTGCCGATTTTCCCCGGTCCGTGCCCTTTATCGTCGGGCCGCTTTTCTTTTTCGCACTAACGCTCAGCCGCGTTATTATTCTCTTTATTCAAAACGGAGACGTGCGCGCCATTTTTCGGGGTCAAAACCGGGATTTGCCCAATGCGGTATTGGTAGGAACCGAAACGTCCCTTCACAATTACCTCAGGGATATGAGCCGAAAAGTTTCCGGACCCGGCTTTAACATTAAAGGCTTGATCGGAACCGATGTCGATCACAGTGGCCGATCCATCAGAGGCATTCCCGTTCTGGGTAATTTAGACGAGCTGGATAATGTTTATACGGGCCTGAAAAAACGATATGAAATTGCGCCGACATTGATTGCAACGGATGTTAACCCCGGCCGAACAAAATCCTATAATCTTGTCCGTAAGGCATCAGAATTAGGCGCGCCTTTGGTGCGGGTGAGCCAAACCAGGCCGGATACACTTTCGCCGTTCGAAGCATCCGATTTGATCGGGCGGGAGTTAAGAGCGCTGGACATTGATCCGGTCCGCCGCTTCATTTCAGGCAAACGGGTTATGATCACCGGCGCCGGCGGAACCATTGGTTCAGAGATCACACGGCAGGTCGCCGGGCTCATGCCCGAGCGTCTGGTCCTGATCGATAATTCGGAATTCAATTTATATGAAATAGACCGTGAGCTAAAACAGCTCTTGCCGGATGCCGACGCCACTTGGTTCCCCTTCCTGGCAAATGTTTGTGATAAAACCCGTTTGGATGAAATTTTCGCGGAGGAACAGCCGCAAGTTATTTTGCACGCGGCCGCCTTAAAGCACGTTCCGCTGTCCGAGATAAATCCGATCGAAGCCTTGCAGACCAATATTGGCGGCACGCAGAATATCTTGGCGATGGCCAAGAAACATAAAGCCGAAAGCTTCACTCTGATTTCCACGGACAAAGCCGTTAAGCCGTCCAATATCATGGGCGCCAGTAAGCGTATCGCGGAAATGCTCACCATGAGCGAGACTAAGAATAACGAGCTGTCGGCGTGTGCAGTTCGGTTCGGGAATGTCCTCGCCTCTACGGGATCAGTTGTTCCTTTGTTTGAAGAACAAATTGCCAAAGGTGGTCCCGTAACCGTAACAGATAAAAACGTGACCCGTTATTTCATGACCACGGAAGAGGCCGCTGCTTTGGTTCTACAGGCAGCCGCCCTAAACGCCACAGAGCGCCCGGATATGGGATCAATATATGTTTTGGAAATGGGCGAACCCGTCAAAATCAACAAATTGGCCCGGCAACTCATCCGGCTTCGCGGATTGGTTCCGGATCGGGATATTCAAATCGTTTACACAGGTCTGCGACCCGGCGAAAAACTAACCGAAGAACTCATTCATACGGAAGAGAATTTGGAAAGCACATATGTCGACGGCGTTCAAAGATTTACCGGAACATTAGGGACACCCGATGCGGTTAAATCGCAAATATCGACTCTGCTTAAAAGTGTTGCTTCAAGGGATAAAACTCAGATCAAAAAATCTCTTGCCAAACTACTCCCGAAATATAAACCCAACGGCTCTCTAAGCCCGCGCAATTCCGCCAAACCAAAGCCAAAAGAAAATGCCAAGCCCAAACCCAAACCTACCTCCGTTTGATCCATCCAGGCTCAAACCCGTCAAAAGAGCCCTGCTGTCAGTATCCGATAAATCCAGACTTTTGGAGCAGGCCCGTGCCCTTCATGAGCGCGGCGTAAAACTGGTCTCAACGGGCGGAACGCGCCGCGCAATTCAAGACGCCGGTATTCCCGTCAAAGACGTTAGCGAGCTGACCAAATTTCCTGAAATGATGGACGGTCGTGTGAAGACATTGCACCCCATGGTACATGGCGGGCTTCTCGGTGATCGAGACCTGGATACCCACGTTCAGGCAATGAAAGATCATGCGATCATGTCCATCGATCTGTTGATCGTGAATTTGTACCCGTTTGAGCAAGCCGTCGCCGGCGGCGGCTCCTATGAAATGTGCGTTGAAAACATCGACATTGGCGGACCTGCTATGATCCGCGCGGGCGCGAAAAACCATGCCCATGTTGCGGTCTGTGTCGACGCAGATGATGTCGATTCAGTACTGACGGAGATGGATTCTAATGACGGTCAGATCTCAGGCAATCTGCGCCGCAAACTTGCCGGCAAAGCCTATGCCCGTTCAGCCGCTTATGACGCGGCCATTTCGAACTATTTCGCAGGTGTCATTGATGAGACGCCGCAATACAGAGCACAAGCAGGAACGCTGAAGCAATCCCTCCGCTACGGCGAAAACCCCCATCAAACCGCTGCATTTTACGGTGATGGCTCAGACAGGCCCGGCGTCGCGACAGCCAAGCAAATGCAAGGCAAAGCCCTCTCCTATAACAACATTAATGATACGGATGCAGCCTACGAACTTGTCGCCGAATTCGGAAATGTGTCAGAAGGCGCAAAACCGGCCGTCGCCATCATCAAACACGCAAATCCTTGCGGCGTAGCCGTCGGCGAAGATTTCATTTCCGCCTACAAAGCGGCATTGGCATGTGATCCGGTCTC
>CALJNJ010000313.1 GCA_937981945.1 uncultured Caulobacterales bacterium
CCGGTTACATCGCGTCCCGGCAGGAATTTGATGGTCGCCGGATTGGGTGTGTCTTCTGTTTGAATAAACATAAGTCCGTTCTTTCAAATTATTGGCGCTCTACATGGAGACTTTGAGCCTTAACTGCAATAGGTATGCGAAAAAATTACCACTATGCTTGACCCGGCCGCTTGTCCGCGCTTTGAAGACTTGTGCGATATTTGATCCTATCATTATTATTCTTAAGCGGGTGTACGAGCTTAAATACAAGCTTGCCCGATGTGCCCAAATCGGCGGTTCAGGCTGAACAGGCAACCCAGGAAAAGGCTGCATTTGATGAGCTGTCAAAACTGAGAGAGCGGCTGGACCCGATCGCCCACAAAATCCTCGCCGCTAATGCTGATCTTTGTGACAAGACCAAGCCTGATATCGGCGTCATTACGCAAACGGCTAAATCATTTCCGAAAGAGCTCAGAGCGGGCGCAAGGCGCGATCTGGGCCTGACCGATGATCCGATTGTGGTTTATGTCCGTCCTGACGGACCCGGAGATAAGGCCGGCATTCGGCCGGGCGACAAATTTTTTGGCGAAAACGGAATAATGTCTTCATCCGGAAAAGTTTTTAAGACACATTTAAAAAGCGGCCTGACCATAGAGCGAGAGCGCGGCGAAGTTCGCGAACAAGTGATCTTTGAGCCGGAGACAAAATGCGATTTCGGTGTGCAGCTTAAAATGACCTCTGCCATTAATGCTTACGCCAATGGTAAGTCTATTATTATGACGGCGGGCATGATGAATTTTGTCCAATCAGATGACGAGCTCGCCTATATTATCGGTCATGAACTGGCTCACAATACGCAAAGCCATATTCGGAAATCCATTACCAATTATGTTCTGTCTTTGGGCGGGACCCGATATACGCGAAAATTTGAATCCGAGGCGGATTACGTCGGAATTTATTATATGGAACGGGCGGGATATGACGCGTCAGGCGTTGAGGACATTTGGCGCCGTTTGGCGCGAATGTCCTTGAGACCCATCGGCCGGGCGAAAACACACCCGGCTTACCCAAGCCGTACGGTACAAATAAAAGCCACAAGAGAAGAGATTGAGGCTAAGCGGGCGTCGGGCGCTGACTTATTGCCTGAACCGAAGGAAAAGTCGTGAAGACCTTGGCCGGACTTGTCGGCGTTTTGCTACTCAGCGCCTGCGCGCCGAGCGCTGCCGAAGACCCTGTTGTTGAGGTAGAGGTTGAGACTAAGACCGAGATCGCTGAAATTCCGCAGATCGCCGAAACGGAAACGAAAGATGATTTTGGGGCTTTGCTGGACGAATATTTGGCGCTCAATCAACGACTTGAAAATGTGGCGTGGCGAATTTTGTCAGCCAATGCCAAGGCTTGCCCGGAGGTCAGCCCGGAAATCGGTATGAAAGTCCATATTGTCGAAGATTATCCTGAGGATTTGCAGGTCTGGGCCAGGGCTCTTTTGAATTTGGATAATCGTCTGGCCGTGCGGATTATTGCTGAAGGTTCTCCGGCGCAATCCGCCGGGTTCAAGCCGGGCGATAAGATTATCAAGATCGGGCCGTTTGAACTTCCGGAAAGCCGGACAGGCGCGCAGCTTTTTCACGCAGTCAGTGACCGTGAATTTTTGCTCGGGCAAACCACGCTCAAAATTGAACAAAACGGTGAACCCCGAGATATAACAGTCAATCCGATCAAAACCTGCAGCTATCCCGCGCAATTATTTTACGCCGAGGACGTCAATGCTCACACAGATGGTGAAGAGATTTGGGTGACATCTGAATTAGTGCGTCAATTAAAGGATGACCGGGCGTTGGCTTTAGTGGTCGCCCATGAATTAGCCCATGCCGTTCTGGGACACTTATTGATGGAACCTGCAAAAGAGCTCGAGCTGGAAGCCGACCGGCTGAGTTTGATTTATTTGGCTGAAGCCGGATATGATCCGGAAGAGGCGGTCGAAATTTGGAAAGCCAGCCCGTTTAATCATGAGAAAAACGCGTCGGGTTTCCACCCGTCAACCGAAGAGCGGCTGCGTGTATTGAACGCAGCTTTGGCAGAACTACAAAACCCGTAATCAGTTATTGTGACCGGTATGCAGAGCGGATTCCGCTGTTTCTGCAATAATGGTCATATCAGGGGCGTGTTTGAATTTCAGGGTCAGCGCCATGTCGATGATTTGCTTGTCAGGATTCACGCCAAAAACCATGAGGTGATAACTGCCGGGTTTAAAGGACACCGTGTCGCCGGCTTTCAAGTCAACGGAGACCTGTCGGCGCATGGACATAATGCCTTTTTCATCGGCTTCTGTTAAATGCATTTCGATCCGCTCGGCGTCCGGAGTCTCGATACCGATAATGGCATCATCAACATCGCTGTGATTGGTGATGTCAAAATATCCGGCCGTCATGGTTTTGCCTTTCATGGGCGCTTGGATGCGAGCCTCGGACACAACAATGCGGTCCTGCAGAACCGCGGTTTCAGCGGTACATCCGGCCAGCGCGCCTACGACCAAAATTGATAGAAATAACTTCTTCATGTGTCTGTTTTCCAAAATCCCATAATATCTCTGACGTCCGAGACAATCGGCCTTGCTATATCTTCCGCGGCCCGAGCGCCCGCTGATAAAATCGTATCAATTTCATCAGGTGCAGACAAATAGCGTTTCATTAATTCTGTGATAGGTGCGATCTTCGCAACGGTCAGATCTGCTAAGGCGGGTTTGAACACACCAAAACCTTGGCCGGCATATTCGCTCAGGACTTGGGCTCGTGATAAACCTGACAATGCTGAATAGATGCCAACCAAATTGGCGACTTCAGGACGCCCGCTGAGCTCCTCTGCGTTGTCGGGAATGTTGCCGGCATCCGTTTTGGCTTTTCGGATTTTCTTTGCAATCATTTCTGCGTCATCGGTCAGATTGATTCTGGAATTGTCGGACGGATCGGATTTGGACA
This sequence comes from uncultured Caulobacterales bacterium, assembly GCA_937981945.1. Lineage (GTDB taxonomy): Bacteria > Pseudomonadota > Alphaproteobacteria > Caulobacterales > Maricaulaceae > JACOMS01. The sequence goes on from CALJNJ010000313.1 coordinate 2,958, forward strand.
TTTTTTGACTGCCGTCCCGAAGGGACATGACTCTCGCGCCCGGCCCTTTGATTAAAGGTTCGGGCAGGGGAAAGAAGCCCGGCGCGCCAAAGTCATGATTGAATTTGGCGGCGATGTCCCGCGACAATTCCAAGTGCTGCTTTTGGTCTTCGCCGACCGGAACATGCGTTGCTTTAAAGGCCAAAATATCGGCCGCCTGCAGCACGGGATAATCGTATAAACCTACAGACATTTTCTCGGAGTTTTTCCCGGCTTTGTCCTTAAACTGGGTCATCCGATTGAGCCATCCGATCCGGGCAACGCAATTAAAATACCACGCCAATTCCGTATGGGCTCTGACGGCAGATTGCGGATAGATGATGGCTTTTTTCGGATCAACGCCCGCCGCGAGGAAGGCCGCTGCGATGTGCCGGGTTTGTTGAGCCAGCTCTTTGGGATCCTGCCAAACCGTCACAGCGTGCAAATCGACGATACAATAA
>CALJNJ010000314.1 GCA_937981945.1 uncultured Caulobacterales bacterium
CGCCATAAAAGCCTATGTGGATGAAAACTGGACCGGGGTCAGACCGGAACGGCAATAGTTACAGCAAGGACGGATCTTGTGAATTGTTTTCCACACTCATAAACTTCAGTGGGAACTGGGATATATTTTTCAATTTTATAACATCCCCTAAATTTCGGTTTTCAGGAGACATGAGAAGTGTATCGCGCTCCACTCTGAGAGTATGCGTATTTCCCATATGATCATATAATTCAACTCGTCCTGCTGACAAACTTCGAATAAAATCGACTTTGGCGTCAGGGTCACATTCAACATAGTCACCCGGTTGGAGATTTATTGTCCAAACGGAAAGCGTACTGGTTTTAACAACAAGCTTTGGGTTCGTTTCGAGATGTGGCTGTGCGGCGCAGAAAAGGATTAACATTAGGGAATTGTTTTTCGGTTCATCGGGGGTATAAATTATAGAAATATAATTTATAATTGAGCCATAATTGAAAACATAATTCGGAAATAATTAACAATGAATGTTGAGCATTTAGCGTTCTTTCTGCGCCTGTCAGAGACAGAGGGACTTGCAAAGGCAGGTCGGGAATTTGGCTTCTCCGCTGCAACATCCTCGGCAAAACTATCAGCTCTTGAGGCGTATTTTGGATGTCGATTAGTCAATCGTACGACGCGTTCATTCTCATTAACCGAAGAAGGACGGCTGTTATATGACCGCGCCAAAGGCATTGTCTCAGATGTTCATGACCTAAAAAACAGGCTGAGCTATGGTAGCGAGAATATTAGCGGCAGGATCCGAATGACCTGTACTCATGATTTTGGCAGGCATGTTCTCTCACCGATATTGAATAAGTTTATGAACGAAAATCCCGATATTTCCATAGAGCTCTTAATGAACGATTCCCATTTGGACGTCATAGGAGAAGGAATAGACATGGCGATCAGAATGGGGAATTTGCAGGACAGCACCCTGCGGGTTCGACAAATAGCCAAAAACAGACGCGTCGTCTGTGCGTCGCCCGATTACCTTGAAAGATATGGTGAGCCAAAACACCCGCTTGATCTCAAAGACCATAATTGCCTTGGAATAATGTTCAAATATGGGGTTAATCAGGATTGGCAATTCTTTGAGAACGGTAAAACAGTCTCTGTACGAGTTAGCGGAAACCGGATTTGTAATAATGGTGAAATGGTACGGGATTGGTGTGTAGGCGGCCACGGCATCGCATTTAAATCTATCTGGGATGTTCGAAACGATTTGTCAGCGGGGCGATTGGTCGAATTATTGAAACCTTACAGAAACGCCCCCGAATCCGCACTTAATGTTGTCTATCCCGGCGGCGTGAGCCCCTCGCCGAGAGTCAAAGCCCTAACGGATTTTATGGCCATAAGTCTTAGAAGCCCTTAGTCTGAAATCACCACTTTTTAGTATCAAACATGCGGGTCACGCTGATGCCCGCAAAGAACCCCTCATCGGATCCGTCCGGTGCGTTTAGGATTGGACTGTCTGTAGCTTCATCGGTGAAGAAGCGATAGGACCCCGTCAAAACGACGGCGTAATTTTCTTCAATTTTATACCAGGCCAATGCACTTAATGCGTAGCTGTAAATCCCGGAATTTGGGTCATAGATATCCAGACCAGAAGCCATTGATTGTTCACTGCTCACACCAAAAAAAATATCATTATGTTGATTGTCTGCCCAGCTAAGCGTGACGGCAGGTTGAAAACCAAACTTTTCATTTGAGTAAGCCGTTCCAATTGAGGCATCGACCGTAAAACCGTCATGACCCACAAAGTCCTGACCCGCATCTACGCGCAATCCGACAGGTCCAACGGTACCGAGCGCATAGCCGCCAATGGGTAAACTGCCGTCAATATCTTCAAACCCGGTCAGATATGGGCTGTCGGATGAATCCCGGCCCGGCGAATAGGCGATGCGGGGTCCTGCTCTAAGGGACCATTTTCCCAGACCTTGGCCTGTTCCCACATCAACAGCCCGATATGTGAGAGCTGTCCCGAAAAAATCAAAACCTTTGACATCCTCCAGCGAAAGATACGGTAAAACTTGAAAATCTTGTTCCGAGGACCCTAAATATTCTGACATCAGAATGCCTGTGACGCCAATATAGCCGGTTCCTTTGTTATCATCAGCCATGCGTTCAGGCATTTGTGCGTTTGCCATTCCGGTCAGGCCCAGAGCACCTATGAAAACGGTCGTGTGAAAAGCTTTAATATAATTTGTCATGGAGAGCGATTACCCGGCTCTTCGTTCAACTGCTAATCACATAATAGAGAATTTTGCGAGAGCACGGATAAAATCGCCCGGCGGTCAAAAATAGGCTATGAGGTTTTCATTTCATCATATTGTTTTTGCGCTATTTTTTTGATAAGTAACTTCTCAAGACCGGGTGTAAACCGCGAGACATAATCAAAGATAAAGCTCTCTTTTCCAATCCGAATTTTCTTTTTGTTTCGCTCGACGGCTCTAATAATCTTCTCTGCGGCCTTGTCGGCATCAATTCCCATTTTCATAGCAATATCATAGTTCTTTTTGGCGGCTTCGATATCGTCACTGTCATCCAGGGTCGCCAGGATCATATCTGTCCGAATAGCGCCGGGGTGAACATGCGTAACGCCAATGCCATGCGCCCCCCATTCTGCCCATAACGAGGTCGATAGGAGTTCCACGGCCGCTTTCGTCGCGCAATAAGAGCTTTGCGCGGGCAGCCCGATAAATGCAGACATGGACGACAAATTCACTACATGAGCCGCAGGCGATGCATGAAGCGCCTCGTCAAAAAAGTGAAGGCCGTGAATGACACCCCAAAGATTGATCCCGACAATCTTGTCCCAATCTTCAAGGCTATGAGTTGAAAAGTTCTTCTGGAAGGTAATACCGGCATTATTGATCAGCAAATTAATGTGGCCGTGCTCGCTTGAAACGTCATCACGCAATGCCGCCATTTGAGATCTGTCCGTTACATCTGTCAAATGCAAAGTGACTTGTCCGGCATTTTCGCTTAAGGAGGCTTTAGTTTTCTCCAGGTTTTCTTGGGAAATATCTACTAAAGCTAATGAACAACCTTTGACCGCTAATTCACGCGCCAAGGCCGATCCCAAGCCGCCTCCGGCGCCTGTAATAACGGCGACACAACTCTGTTCTATCTTCATGACTTTCGTCCTATGCGTGGTTTTAGTCCCATACAGGTATGATAAAAGCTCTCTTCCGTTTTTAATCCCCATCCGAGCATGCGATCAAAGGCGATGTGCGTTGCCCAAATGATCGCAATGGCCTTTAGGGTCGGGTTGCCGGTCTTCATCCATATAGCGCCTAAAATGATGGGCCAGACAAACCAATGGGTTAAATTATACAGGATACCGCCAAGCCGTGCACTTTTGAGATATCCCACAGCCCCCGCGTCCGGCAGGAAAAACAGAATGAGGAAAAACAGCCAGCTGTGACCACCTAAATGGTATAAGACCAGTCCGGCCAGGAAGATGGCCAGACCCTCCCCCCGGCGATGCATTACAGGATTATTGGGCAGTTTCATAAGCCTTTTCCGTTTTGTCATTAAGGACGCAGCGAATGCCATCCGGATGCTGAATAAGGGGGACACAGAAATTACAATGTGTGCATCCACTGTCATAGTCAGAATGTTTTTGGGCATTTTTGACAAATTTTGGATCTTTGAGCAAAGGCCTTCCAACCTGAACGAAGTCAAATCCAGCTTCAAAAACGCGGTCTATATCAGCGCGCGTTGATACACCGCCCACATAGATTACAGGGCAATTGACGGCGGCTTTTATCCGTTTTGAAGCGTCCAGAAAAAAGGTCGGTTCATACGGATAGGTCTTCCACATCAAAGGCCCCATAACTTTATACAAAAGCTTGGCGCCACTGCCTGTCGCCATAGCTGCCATGCCTTTGGCGATAGATTGCCCGCGAAACAAATACATGGAATTGTAGCTGGAGGT
>CALJNJ010000315.1 GCA_937981945.1 uncultured Caulobacterales bacterium
GTGAGCAGTTCATGACCCGCAATCGTACCATAGCTGCAACTTTACTGACGGGTTTTATCTTGGCTTGCATGCCCATGTTGGCGATAGCGCGCCACAGCTTTATCCAAGAACAAGACGTCAAATTTGAAGTGATATCGGATATTTCCCCGAGAGCCGATATCGAAAACTTTGATATTTGGTCAGAGATAAACTTGCTGGATCTCACTCAATTGACCGGAAATGACAGCTTTCTACGGGGTCAGACGGTCTATGTTCACTTGTCAAAAGGCCCCGGCCGCATCGCCTACCCGTTTGCGGTGACGGCCGACAGACCGGAAAATTTGGACAACGGCATTTTTGCTATTAAGGGCAAGGTGACAGGCCGCGAAAAAAACAATCTGATCATACGGTATAATTTCGAGACTTTCCTGCCCTCGCCGGAGCTCAAATCGGTCATCAGATCAAATCCGACATTACCCGCTAAATCCATTCTTGCTGTCAGCGACAAAGGTGCCGTCCGCCTTATGAGCGTGGAAATTGATGGCGAAATTTATCCTTATCGCAAAACTGATATTGTCGCGCTGGAAGGCTTAATCCAATAAGTCGACAATAAAGCACCCATTACGAATCCGCCAATATTCGCCGCCCAAGCCACTTTACCGACGAGACTTGCGCCCAGCACTAACAAGATGTGCAGGACAATCCAAGCCAGGCCGAATCCAATTAGGCGATTACGCCCGCCTAAAGCCCAGCCTGTCCCCGCAAAGAGAGCCGATATTCCTGCCGAGGCCCCAAGTGCGAAAGCCGTTTCAACATCTCTGATCGCCCACCAGCCCCATTGGACCAGGCCTCCAAATATACTGCCAAAAACGAAAATCAGCCAAAACCGAAGTGAAGGCGACATTTTACCGGGCTGAAGATACGCCCCGCGATAGGCAGTAATCCCAAATATCAATAACATGAGCGCGTTCATAATAAACGCATTGAATCCGGAATGGACAAACCCGTATCCCAGCAAACTGATAGCCTGCCGAAAAGGTGACAGATCAAATTCCGGTGTTTGCATGGGGACTAATGCAAAAAAGCTGAGAAGCAGCACTTTGATTGCGGGTATAAGACTCAATATTTGTATGACAAACAGCAAGCCAAGCACATGCAGGACAGGCTTTTCTGAAATATTAAAAAACGGTTCTTTGTGATTCATACCCGGGAAATAGCAAGCAATTGCAAAAATGGTAAGCAGATATATTGCTGAACTCGCTGCGCGGGATTAGAATGCCAATTCAATAGAGCCAAGAGCAGCACAATCGAATATTCTGTTAAACATAATCCGGCCGCTTGGTACGTCGAAGTCTCCGGACAGGTCTACGGACCGTATAATCCCGGTCAGATGCTGGCCTTCATTCGTGAAGGCCGAATTGTAGCGGACTCGCTGGTGACTCAAAGTCCTGAAGCCGGTTTTTATCCCGCAAAAAATTCTGAATTATTTAAACCTATCGCGCCGGTAGCGGCGCCGGCCCCGCAAGCCCCTGTCACACCTTTGGGACAAGTATCAGAGCCAAATTATGCTCAATCAGCCGAACCGTCTGTCTTCCTGATCATGGCCGAGATTAATTCAGATCAAGCCATGAAATTTCTGCATCTCATTCAAAAACTGGGAACAGCGCAGCGCTTGGGCGATACGGTTTGGCTTTTGAAAGCGTCCATGCCCATTGACGACATAAGGGAGCATTTGTCCAAATCGCTGACCCGTCTTGACCGGCTCTTTGTTCTGGACAGTCGCCGTAATAAGACCGCTTGGCACAATCTCGGCGCTGATCTGGATGAACGCATTCGCGATTTGTGGGTCGGTTAGAGCTTTGCCAAATCCGCGTTAAAACGCTCGGCATTTTTCACATAGACTTCTGCGTTCAGCCGCAACATTGCGATTTGGTTTTCGTTTAAGGTTTTTATGACTTTACCGGGCGATCCGATCACCATGGAATTGTCAGGAATTTCCTTGTTTTCCGTAATAAGGGCATGAGCGCCAATCAGGCAATTTTTGCCGATTTTCACTCCGTTTAATACCGTCGCCCCAATACCGATCAAACTATTATCGCCGATGGTGCAGCCATGAAGCATGACCTGATGGCCGACAATAACACCTTCACCAATATTGAGCGGGCAGCCCGGATCCGTATGTAAAACCGAATTGTCCTGAATGTTGGAACGGGCTCCGATTGATATTGGCTCATTGTCACCGCGAAGAACTGCCCCAAACCAAATTGACGATTTTTCAGCCAGAATCACATTGCCGATTACGGCTGCAGTCGGCGCAACCCAGGCCGTCTCGTGAATATCAGGCGTTACATCACCTAACTTATAGACGGACATTTACTCGTCCAAATCCTGTTGAAGGATAGAAATATTCAAATCGTAAGAAATGTCATCTTTATCTTCGTCATCGATGTATAGCAGACCGAGAATCTCGTCGTTCAGCCAGACCTCAACACTATCTTGGACCTTCCGCGGTTTGATGCTGACGGCTTCAGTGCCCAAGCGTTTGCAAAGGTAATTGCGAACAGATATGATTTGTTCCGGGGTCATGCATTATCTCCGAGTGTTTGATCCATAGTTTCAGCCGGGCTTTTCTTGCAAGCACCCGCGACCGGTTTGGCCGGCACGCCGGCAACTGTGCAATTCGGG
>CALJNJ010000316.1 GCA_937981945.1 uncultured Caulobacterales bacterium
ATGGAACTGGCCCCGATTGGCGTGTTTGCCCTCATCGCTTGGATTATGGGAGAAATGGGCCTGGGCATTTTGAAGGCCTTGGGCAAGCTGACCATCGCGCTGTATTTAGCGTGTTTCGTTCACATCCTTTTCGTCTATGGCGGATTGATCATCCGAACGATTTTGAAACTTCCTATGGTTCGGTTTTTCAAGGGCGTTCTGGACGCGCAGGGCGTTGCATTTTCCACGGCCTCATCCAGCGCGACACTTCCGGTGTCTATTTCCTGCGCCCAGCATAATCTGGGCATTGACGAATCCGTTGCAGGTTCAGTCCTGCCACTGGGCGCCACCATAAATATGGACGGTACGGCAATTTATTTGGGACTGATCGCATTATTTGCAGCCCAAGCATTGGGCATTCCACTGGGTTTTGCCGACTATGCGCTGATTGCGTTTACGGCGACCCTCACATCCATTGGCGCAGCCGGTATTCCGTCAGCCAGTCTTTTCCTGGCTTTTGCGGTTCTCGGAACTTTCGGAGTCACGCTTGATCAATATACGCTGGTGGTTGCCTTTATCCTGCCCTTTGATCGTATCCTCGATATGATGCGAACGCTAACCAATGTGACCGGAGATCTGGCGGTCGCCAGTACGGTCGCCAAATGGGAAGGTCAGCTGGATGAAGACGTGTTTAAAACCGTTACGGTCCACTAATTAGTGATCAAGGGAATTAGTGATCATGGGCGCCCGGGCCATGGGCGTGTCCGTGGGCTAATTCTTCTTGATTAGCAGGACGCTTTTCCATCACTTCAATATCAAAGTGAAGCTCGACGCCTGCAAGTTGGTGATTACCGTCGATAAAAACGTCTTCGGCTTCGATTTTCATGATCGTGAAAACAGGCGCGCCCGGCTTTGGCTCGGTCTGAAACTGCATACCGACCTGTAGGTCAGCATCCGGCGGAAACTGTCCGCGGGGCACGCGCAGACGCAGCTCATCATTAACAGGTCCGTATCCGTTTTCAGGCGAAACAACGATCGTTTTCTTATCGCCGACACCCATATCCGGCAGCACATCATCCAAGCCTTTGACGATATGTCCCTTGCCGAGCATAACATAAAGCGGGTGACCGCCGGCCGAACTGTCAATTTCGGTACCTTGCGCATCTTTTAACGTGTAGTGAAATCCCATAACCGTCGGAATAGACATAATTCAGCCTTTCGAAAATTGGCCCTCGCCCTGACATGAAAAATTATGGGCTGCAAGCCTAAACCTCTTTTTAGGGATTTCACGGCACATTGGATGTATGGGAAAAGTGATGAAAACATTTTTGGGTTCAGTCGTGTTTTTAGCGGCCTGCTCGAGCGCGCCGAACACGCCCGCGACGAACCTCGCCGCCGCCGGCACCGCATCCGCGAATTATACGCCCATGCCGGGCAAATTAGCCCTGCCCGATCATGTTGCCTTTGCGCAAACGGATCCGCGCTGGGCCGGTCACCGGCTGGGCCGAACCGGCGACACCATGGAAACCGATGGCTGCCTGGTCACGGCCACCGCCATGGTCCTGGGTAATCTTGGGATTAAGACCGACCCGGGCGAGCTCAATAAACAACTCACCGCCGCCGATGGTTACACAAAGCAAGGCTGGCTCATTTGGAGCGCCATTGACAAAGTCACGAACGGTAAAGCCACGGCGAAATATTATGATGAGGTCAGCAATGACGTCATTGATGGTTGTATGGCAGCCGGCTATTATCCGCTCGCCCGCTTTATTTTACCCAGCGGCCGATCCCACTGGGCCATGATTGTCAGGCGCTCGGAATATGGTTTTCATATGCGCGACCCGCTCCACCCGTCAGAGCAGCCGCTGATTTTCCCGCAAAGCGTTGACGCCTTTAAAGCCGTCAGATGCGTGGGCAAAGCCTAGCGAAAGCGCTGCCCGAACTTAAACATTTTATAAAATTGATAGGACGGGTCTTCGGGACCGGGCGTCGCGATATGAGTCGCCGCAATCATAGGATGGTCCATGGCCGTTTCCGTGGGGTCATTGAAATAAGCCCAGTCTGCGCCCGCCGCCCGAAGTGAAAACTTCCAAACGCCGTCACGTTTTTCATAATTGTCAAAATATCGCCCGCCCACCAAGAGATCGACCGAATTGCCTTCTTCGTTTTTATAGCGGTGAAAAGCCATCATATAGACTTCCCCTTCCGCTTTATCCCCGTCGAGCGCAATATTGATGGAGGTAATATTGTGATGCAGAATTTCCATGGGCTTTTGGATTTCAGGGAGCATGTCAATAAACTCCATGGCCGGACCTTTGAAAAACGACCCGTGATCATCAAAAGCGTCTTCGTGATAAAGACTGCGCATTTTCACATGATCATGCCGATCAGCCGCATTGCAATAAGCATAAAGCAATTCAGTAATTTCATGTTTGTCGAGCATAGCGTCAATGCGCTGCTCCCGGCTCATAGACTCGGTCATTTGATCCTCCCTCTGTATTTCAATATACATTGCCGGGATTATCGGTTTATGTCCGGCATGTTAAAGTTCTTGTTTTGTTCTGTTTCTGATGATAAGAGCACCTACGTCTGCCCGTATGTCCACTGTTGCCTTTGAAGGAACTGAAGCGCGCCGCATTGATGTGCAGGTGCAAATTACCACGGCCGGACAGGGATTATCCATTGTGGGCTTGCCTGACAAAGCGGTTTCGGAAAGCCGGGATCGGG
>CALJNJ010000317.1 GCA_937981945.1 uncultured Caulobacterales bacterium
ATGTACAATAAACCACGTCTCCGTAATCATCCGATAAAGTTTCATCGAGTCGGTCATCAATTACGTCACTGAATAGGAAGTATTGGTTTTGCCCTGTCCATAAAATCCTGCCTTTTGGCGTATCGATGAAACTGCCGGGTATAGGTGTTTTCCCTTTGAGCTTTTTATCATTGGCAATTGCCAATGATACAATCTCAAAACCTGATATCTCGCGCAAAGACAAACCGGCCCATTCCTGATTGTATCCGTTAAAAGGTGTATCTGCTGAGAGTTTAGACACGAAGGCGCTCCCCATCAGGGTCGACAAAATGGGGGCTCACCACACGAACTTTGATGTGATTATCCCGAACGAAATCAACCGCCCATAACTCTTCGCCTTTTCGGTTCTGTCCGCCTTTCAGGAAGCCCAGTCCGATATAATGGCCAAGCTCGGGTGACCAGGCGACGGAACTCATATGGCCTTGGTCATTGACGGCCGTTCTCTCGGCACCGTCATTAATGAAGTGGGCGCCATTGGTGATTTTGTCTGTGGGATTTACCGCCACAAAACCAACCAATCGTACGCTGTCCTCAGTGACCAATCCTTCTCTTTGTGATAAAACTTTGCCAATACAATCTTTCTTTTTGGAGACAAATCCGCCAAGGCCTAAATGGGACGCCGTTGTGGTACCGTTTAGCTCATTGCCGGCGGCATGGCCTTTTTCTATACGCATGACGCCCAGTGCTTCAGTACCATATATACAGGCATTAAATTCGTCGCCCGCTTCCATTAACTTGCGAATAAGCGCGTCACCATACCGTGTAGGAACGGCAATTTCATACGCAAGTTCTCCCGAAAACGAGAGACGAAACAGACGGGCGCGCGTTCCGCCGCAGACCGTAACTTTTCCACAAGCCATATAAGGAAACGCTTCATTTGAAATGTCGTGTTCCGGGTCAATAATTTTTTCTAAGAGCTTGCGGGCATTGGGACCTGCGACGGAATATTGGGCCCATTGTTCCGTTGTAGAAATTAAATGTACATCCATGTCAGGGAATAAGCATTGCCTTGCAAATTCCAGGTGACGATAAACGCTGACGGCGTTCGCTGTCGTTGTCGTCATTACATAGTGCGTTTCAGAGAACCTCGCTGATGTCCCGTCATCCTTAGCAATGCCGTCTTCACGCAGCATAAGTCCATAGCGACATTTTCCGGGCTTTAGCAGTTTAAATGAATTCACATAGACTTTGTTCAGGAACGCGCCGGCGTCACGACCTTGAATGTCAATTTTGCCAAGGGTAGAGACATCACAAATTCCGACAGAGCCCCGCGTTGTGATGACTTCGCGGTCTACGCTGTCGCGCCATCCTTTTTCGTCGCCGCGGACAAGCCATTGTGCCCGCTTCCAGTAACCTGTTTCGACAAAAGTTGCGCCGATTTCAGCGGCATATTTATGGCTGGGCGTTAATCGTGTCGGTTTGAAATGTTGTTCCTTGTGCGGACCTGCAAATGCGCCGATCGGCACCGGTGTATAAGGCGGGCGGAACATTGTTGTCCCGGTTTCGGCTATGGATTGTTGCGTGGCTTCGGCCAATATGGCCAAGCCGGTAACATTGGATGTCCGACCTTGATCTGTTGCCATGCCCAAAGTTGTATATCGTTTAACATGTTCAACGGATGAAAATCCTTCTTGATGCGCCAAGGTAATATCTTTAGCGGTGACATCATTTTGAAAGTCTACCCACGCTCTTTTTTTGCCTTTTACATGCCAAAAAGCCGAAACTTCATAGGGCGCAGCTTGGGTATTGGGATGGTCGTCAGTATTAACGCCAAGAGCTTCGCTTGCTCTCCGAACGCTGTCAAAGACCACCGGCATGGTAAACTCACCATTTGCCGCGCCTATCACTTGCATCCCGTCAGGTAAGGTATCTGTATTGGGCACAAAGCAGGCTTTAGCTTCGTTCCATACGGGACGACTTCTTTGATGGCAGGTCAAGTGGACATTCGGGTTCCAGCCGCCGCTCATAGCTAAGCAATCCGTCTGAATTTCCCGGCCGTCACTCAGCTGAATGGATCGCAATCCTTTTCGGCCCTTTGTGTCGGTAACGTGTAAGCCCATTCGCGTATCGATTTGTACATCCGAAATAGTCGACAACGCATTGTTATTATTAAATAAAAGAGCGGTTTTATCACTACATTTTACGTCGAATCTGTTTTGATAAGTTCTGATGGCGCTCGCCAGCATTATTCCCGGACGGTCGTTATTGGCAAATGCAATGGGACGTTCCGTTGCGCCGGCCGCTAAGATCGAGTGCTGCGCAAATATTTTCCATAACACCATACGTGCGCCGGGAGCGCCTATCTGATCGGTCTTAGTTTCCAGAGCGCCAAAAATACCGTGATCAAATGCGCCGTAAACACTGGTTCGTTCAAGAATTCGGACATTGTCCATGGATCTGAGTTCCGCCACGGATTTTTCGACCCATTGAAGGGCAGTCAGGTTATCGATTTCGATAGGGTCAGAGAGGAGCCGTCCGCCCAAGATAAAATCATCATTGGCTAAAATAACCCGTTTTCCCGAACGGCCTGCGTTGAGCGCTGCTAGCAAACCGGCCGGTCCGCCCCCAATTACGAGCACGTCGCAATGCAGAAACCCTTTGTCATAATTATCAGGGTCCGGCTGTTCGATCAATTTCCCTAAACCGGCGGCCCGCCTAATGGCAGGTTCGTATATTTTTTCCCAGAAGGCTTTGGGCCACATAAACGTTTTGTAGTAAAAACCGGCCGACAGAAACGGCGACAGAAAATCCGTGAACGCATATATATCGAAGGCTAAAGACGGCGTTCGGTTTTGGCTTTTCGCTGTTAAACCCTCAAATAGTTTGATGGTGGTTGCGCGCCTGTTGGGTTCACAAACACCTGCGCCGTGAATTTCTACCAAAGCATTAGGCTCTTCAGTGCCGGCGGCCATTATGCCCCGAGGCCGGTGATATTTAAACGACCGCCCAACGACTTTCACTTTGTTGCGCAGTAAAGCGGACGCAAGCGTGTCACCGTCAAAACCCTGATAGGCCTTGCCGTCAAAGGTAAAATTGAGCGGCTTATCTTTGTTGACCATACTCATGCAGAAGGTCTCGCGAGTTCGACATGGGTGATTTCGTGGGAAATTGTATTGCGGGTTACGATCAACCAAGATCTGTCACCTTGTTCGTGGAACCATAATTCTTTGTGCTCGCCGGCCGGATTATCCCGCAAGTACATATAGTCGTGGAAATCCTGAAGCGCCGTTTCCGACTTTGGATTGGGCCTGTTCATAAGCTTGGCATCACCCAAATATACAAATTCGGAAGCGTCGCGCGGGCCGAGGAGTGGGTGATTAATGATCATCAGTGCATATTCGGCTGAGCGCCTTGTCCTTTTTCATCAATCATATATCCGCGGGTGAACCGATCCATTCGGTAATGTTTGGCTGTGTCATGAGGCGTATTTGTTGTTATCAATTGCGCAAAGCAATAGCCGGATGCCGGGGTTGCTTTAAAACCGCCATAACACCAGCCGCCGTTAAAATAGAGTCCGTCTATATGGGTCTTGTCGATGATCGGAGATCCGTCCATGGACATATCCATGATGCCGCCCCACATCCGCAGCACTCTGGCTTTTCCAATCATCGGCATGATAGAGACGCCGCCTTCACACACGTCTTCGACAACCGGAAGGTTGCCCCGTTGGGCGTAAGAGTTATAGCCGTCAATATCGCCGCCAAACACAAGCCCGCCTTTGTCTGACTGGCTTACATAAAAGTGCCCGGCTCCATAAGTAATAACCCCCGGTAAAACCGGTTTTAGACCTTCCGAGACGAAAGCTTGCAGAACATGGCTTTCCATAGGCAGGCGCATGCCTGCCAAAGCCATAACTTTTGACGAAGACCCGGCCACGGCAACCCCTACCTTACGGGCTTTAATTGTCCCTCGGCTTGTTTCGACACCTTTGCAGACGCCTTGTTCAATTATAAAACCGGTGACTTCGCAATTCTCGATAATGTCGACACCCTTCTGATCTGCGCCCCGGGCATATCCCCAAGCCACAGCATCATGGCGAACCGTGCCGCCGCGTGGCTGTAGTAAGCCGCCTTGAATCGGGAAGCGGGTATTGTCGAAGTTGAGAAAAGGGCAGATTTTTCTTAAACCCGCTTGATCCAGTAAAACAGGGTCTGCGCCGTTAAGCGCCATTGCGTTGCCGCGGCGTACAAAGGCGTCTCTTTGAGAATCAGAATGATAGAGATTAATGACGCCGCGCTGCGACACCATGGAATTGTAATTAAAGTCCTGCTCCTGGCCTTCCCAGAGTTTCAGCGAAAATTCATAAAACCCTTCATTTTCATGCAGCATATAATTGGAGCGGATAATGGTCGTGTTTCGTCCCACATTGCCGCCGCCAATCCAGCCTTTCTCAACAACGGCGATACGTTTTTGATCAAATTTATTGGCCAGATAATAAGCTGTCGCCAAGCCATGGCCGCCGCCGCCGACAATGATAATATCATATTCAGGCTTTGGTTCTGCTTTTCGCCAAGCGGGTTTCCAACCTTTATGTCCGGTCAGACCTTGCCGAAGAATCTGTAGGGCGTTGTAACGCATGACCTGTCATAGCATCCTATATACCGAAGGTAAGATAGATAAGGGTTATTTAGTCCTTTGAATTACCAATCCCGATATTGCCTATAAGAGCTTTGAGTGCAAAAACAGGCGAAACAATGGGGACGACCATGCAAGCTTATGACGATCTGCCGCGCAATAAGGCAAATTATGCGCCTTTGACGATTACGGGGTTTTTGGAAAGAACCGCAGATATTTTCCCGCATCGACCGGCCGTTATTTATGAAGATCGATCTTATAATTGGGCAGAAACCAGATCCCGATGTCGTCAGCTTGCCTCGGCCCTAAATGCTCGCGGTCTCGGTCGCAATGACACGGTTTCAGTTCTATTGCACAATACACCTGAAATGCTGGAGTGTCAGTTTGGTGTGCCTATGGCGGGATGTGTGCTCAACTCGATTAATACGCGCCTGGATGCGGACACGATTTCTTATATTATTGATCATGCCGAATGCCGACTTTTTATTACCGACCGGGAGCTTTATCCGATTGTTGCGGAAGCTTTGGAAACCAGCGAATTTAGCCCCGAAATCATCATTGTCGACGATGTTAATGCCGGGACACAGCCTGATGTTCCGACGGCATTGGTAGATTATGAGCGGTTCATTGGGGCTCAAGATCCTAATTATACGCCGCCGCCGCTTGAAGATGAGTGGCAAGCCATGGCGCTCAATTATACGTCAGGGACGACAGGCAGACCAAAGGGCGTCGTCTATCATCACCGAGGGGCTTATTTAATGGGTATGGGCACAGCAGCAAGCTGGGCTCTGCCTATGCATCCGCGTTATCTTTATACGGTCCCAATGTTCCACTGTAATGGCTGGGGGCATGGCTGGACCATGGCGCTAATGGCGGGAACAATTATATGCTTGCGTGCTTTTTCACCTGAGAAGTTTTTTGAACAGGCAGAAAAGCACAATATCACTCATTTTGGGGGCGCGCCGATTATTATGAATATGTTGGCAAGCGCGCCGGACGATTTGAAACCAAAATTTGATCACACGGTTAAAGCCATGACGGCGGGCGCGCCGCCGCCTGCCAGCGTGCTCGAAGCCATGGCGCATATGAATTATGAAATCATGCATGTCTATGGGCTGACAGAGACTTATGGTCATGTTCTGCTGGCGGCGCCACAAGAAGAGTGGCGCGCGAAAACCATATCGGAGCAAGCCGAGCTGAATGCACGGCAAGGCGTAATGTTCACCAATTTGGATGGTGCCGCTGTTATCGGCGAAGACGGAAAGCCTGTGCCTCATGACGGGCAGTCAATGGGCGAGATCGTCCTTCGCGGAAATGTGGTCATGAAAGGTTATTTAAAAGACCCTGTTGAGACCGAAAAAGCATTCAAATCGGGATGGTTTCAATCCGGAGATCTGGGTGTTGTCTATCCGGATGGTTATATCCAGCTCAAAGATCGGGCCAAGGATATTATCATTTCCGGGGGTGAGAATATCTCCTCCGTGGAGGTTGAAAATACGCTCTACAAACACCCGGCTGTAGATGTTGCCGCCGTGGTTGCAATGCCGGATGACAAATGGGGGGAAGTACCCTGCGCATTTGTAGAGCTGGCTTCCGGGGCTTCAGCCTCCGAAGATGATCTTATCAATTATTGCGCTGATAACATGGCCCGGTTCAAACGGCCGAAGAAAATTGTATTTGGAGAATTGCCGAAAACAGCGACCGGTAAAATTCAGAAGAAAGTTCTGCGCGATAAGGTCAAGGACTTAACTTAGCCGGTTATATTAGGGTCCCAAGCATTACGGGTAAAAACCTCTTCGACCATCGGACGAAAATGCTCCAGACTATATGTGTCATAGTCAGGATCAAATGAGGTTTGATCCCATAGCTCACAAAACTTTACTGCGGCCTCATAATACGGACTGTCTTTGAACTTCTCTCGGGCATCGGGATCCAAACCGACTTTATCGGCATAATATTTATACTGAAAAATTCCGTGATGTTGTACGACCCAGGCGCATTCTTCACGCACATAAGGGCGAATAATATTGGCTGCCAGACTGTCATGGTTGTGCGGCGCTAAATCATCTCCCAGATCATGGATAAGCGCAGCAACAATCCAGTCTATATCAGCGCCGTCTTTTTCCGCGCGGGTTGCCGATTGCAGGCTGTGTTCAAGACGGTCGATTTTATAACCGGCCAAGGAATTCCGAAGGCCCTCCAAGGCATTCATTATTCGTCCCGGCAGGCCCTTGGCATATTCAGCTTCGTGTTCGGCTAAAAAGGCGTAGTCTTCAGCGGTACCGTCTGACATTTTTGTAAATGAGACTGTTTTCATCAGGCTTCCCGTAAAATGTGCGTATTCGTACTGCCGTTTGCCAAAGCGCGATAGAGGGCTTGTGGGCCGTCATGGTCGATATAGCAACCTTGCAAATGACGATATCCCAGATCACCATCAAATGCTGTGCGGCCGTGAAAAAGACGGTAATTGTTCATCATCAAAAGTGTTCCCGGTTTAAAGGGAAATTGTATTTGAAAGGCCAGGTCATTGCTGAGCTGATGCATACGCCGTCTTGCCGCGTAAAACATATCGAGGATCTTTGGGTCCAATGCCGGGACAAAATCTACGCGGGAACTGAAGCGTATATGGGAAATATACCCCCTATGGTCACGACTGATTAAAGGTCCTGAGCTTTCATAGATGCCGGTTGGGCCTTGATATCGGAACCGCACAATCGTGTTCTCAAGGCTATCCAGCCAGTCAGGATTTTCATCCCCTATGGCTTCGGCGACGGCCATTCCGTCCACAAGCGTAGAAAGTCCGCCCTGAACTTCATTTCGTAGACAGTGCAGGTATTGGATGCCGGGCACCGGATCCCGATAAGGATTATCTGTGTGAGACGCGAGAGCCGCGTCAGTATAGGCCAAATCTGACGGGTTTGGTTTTGTCTCTACATTGAACAGTTCACCAAAATTGGTTTCCCGCAAAAACCCAAACCTTTTTGAATGTGATCTTAGGCTATCCCGTTCGGTGGGAGTATCATCCATAATGCAAAAAGCATTTTCAAAATAAGCCGTCAGTAGAGACTTCATTTCTTCGGGGTTGTCGAGATCGTTCCAGTTAAACCGCTTAAAGGGCAGGGACGCGTCCCAACTTTTGGGCAGAGGAATGCTTTCAGGGTCATCCAAAATACCCAGTTCTTTGGCAAGAGCGCTGAGTTCAAAAACGGCTTCATAGCCGTCGCTAAACTTCACTAACAGGGTTGAACTATTTCCACCGATGGCCGCTTTTTTTACTTTCAGCGTAGGGTCCAAACCCGAATGTTCATAAAGACGCTGGTGATTGTAATGGTCATATGCATGGGTTTCTTGAACGCGCTCGCGGAGCCATAGAGGGTGAAGTTGTTTCCCTCCAAGTATGACGCCGCCTGTTTTAGCATCCGTTGATAGGTCTGTCACAATCGCGGTCATATAACCTCCATGCACGCGAGTCCATGGTCCATATTGCCTGTTTTTCAGAGATGGGGGAATGAAAAACTTACCATAAGAATATTTTATTGACCGTCCCCAAATGACTTAATGCCGCGAATTGGTGCAATGACGGGCCCTGTCTTTCGTGACAGTAATTAAGATTATCTGTAACAGTAGCTTTTCGAATTGTCTGCTGTAGTAATATTTCTGAGGAATCTGAGAGATACAAATATGCCCGCTTTATTTACACCGCTAACAGTCAAAGACGTCACCTTTAGGAATCGCGTTGGCGTAGCGCCAATGTGTCAATATTCGTCCGAGGACGGGATGGCGACAGATTGGCATATGGTGCATTTGGGCTCTAAAGCCGTAGGCGGGGCGGGGCTTATTATCGCCGAAGCGACCGGCGTATCCCCGGAAGGCAGAATTACACCGGGCTGTGCCGGGATCTGGAATGACAAGCAGGTCGAAGCGCTCATCCCGATTAATCGTTTCATTCACAAACACGGCGCTGTTGCCGGTATTCAGATTGCCCATTCGGGCCGTAAAGGCTCTTCGGCCAGACCGTGGGATGGCGGCGCGCACTTGAAAGATGACGAAGGCGGTTGGCCGGTTCAGGGGCCTGCGGGCATTCCATTTGATCCGGATGGCAAACGGCTATGGAAAACGCCAAAAGCCATGACGCTAGATGATATTAAAACCATTCAAAACCAGTTTGTCGAAGCGGCGAAGCGCTCACTAGCTGCGGGCTATAAACTGCTCGAAATTCATGGAGCTCATGGGTATTTACTCCATAGTTTCTTTACGCCGCTGGATAATGACCGGACTGACGAATACGGCGGCAGCCTTCGTAATCGCGCTCGAATGATGCTGGAAATCGTTGAGGCGGTTTCCAAAGTTTGGCCTGAAAATTTGCCGCTGGCTGTTAGATTGTCATCACATGACTGGATTGATGGAGGCTTAACAGCAGAAGATAATGCCCAAATGGCCATTTGGCTCAAAGAACGCGGTGTTGATTTCGTGGATTGTTCCGGCGGCGGCGCGACGCCTGCTGCGCGCTCGTCCGTAGGAACCAGGACAGCGGATCAAGTTGGCGTTGCGGCCCACATTCGTAAACATGCAGACATTAAAACAATGGCTGTTGGTTGTATTACGGAGGCTGAACAGGCCAACGAAATAATTGAGACAGGAATGGCCGATATTGTCTTGCTGGCGCGGCAAATGTTGCGGGAGCCATTTTGGACGATGCATGCCGCTCAAAAGCTTGGCGTGGATCATAAACAATTTATGCCGACTGCAATCGGCGCTTTCGTATAATTCGCATTAGGGATTTTTATGATAAGCCGCGAACGGCTTATATCCGTTATCGAAAGATGACGTTCTGAAAGTTTCATGGCAAACTGACCCGATAAAGGGGAAGTTATGTCGGAACGAAGGTCTCGCCGTCGGTCATCTCGCACACGCAGCGCTCGCAAAGGTAGCGCCGCGCCCGCTTATATTAAACGGGAAATCCCTTTTTACGCCTTTCTGGACGAAGAGAATATCGTCAAGCTTGAAGAGCAGGCCGACTGGATAATCCAGGAAGTTGGTCTTGAGTTCAAAGACGATCCGATCGCGCTGGAAATCTGGAAAAAGGCGGGCGCTGATGTAAAAGGCACGCGTGTCAGAGCACCGCGAGGCATGATACGGAAGCTTTGCGAAACCGCGCCAACAGAATTTACCCAGCATTCCCGCAACCCTGCACGGTCTGTTAAGATCGGCGGGAAAAACGTCATTTTCGTGACCGTTTATGGTCCGCCTTTTGTCAGAGATTTGGAGAAGGGGCGCCGCTACGGAACGATTGAGGATCTCCAAAATTTCGTCAAATTGACTTATATGCTTCCGGATCTCCACCATGGTGGTCATGTGCCGTGCGAGCCTTGTGATATTCCGGTGACGCACCGTCATTTGGATATTTGCTACGCCCATATGAAGTATTCAGACAAACCTTTTTTCGGAGCAATCACTGAGAAATCCAGAGCACAAGACAGTGTCGACATGGCTCGCATTCTTTACGGTAAAGAATTCATGGACGAGCATTGCGTTATCATGGGTAATGTAAACACCAATTCTCCATTGCTCGTGGACCGTGTCGTTACCGAAGCCATTCAGGTTTATTGTGGGGCCAACCAAGGTATCGTCGTTGCGCCCTTTATATTGGGCGGCGCCATGGGCCCAGTGACAACTTCGGCATCTATTGCCCAGGCCTTTGCCGAGGCCATGATGTGCGGAGCATTTTCCCAATTGGTTAAACCGGGAGCGCCTTTTGTTCTTGGGAATTTCCTGTCATCCATGAGCCTGAAATCCGGAGCACCAACATTCGGCACGCCCGAACCTGTTATGTCTAACCTGGTGATAGGGCAGTTAGCCCGGAGGTTGGGCGTGCCAATGCGCTGCGGTGGGTCTTTGACTGCGTCCAAAGTGACTGATGCTCAAGCGGCGGCCGAAAGTGCCGACTCTATGTTGTCGACCGTTTTAGGCGGCGCGAATTTGGTTTTGCACGCTGCGGGCTGGCTCGAAGGCGGTTTATGTGCAGGCTATGAAAAGCTCATAGTCGATGCCGACCGGCTTGGCGGTTATAGAGTCATGCTCGAAGGCTTGCCGATGGATGACAATAATCTGGGTAAAACTGCCTATGACGACGTTGAGCCGGGCGGGCATTTCCTTGGATCGGCTCACACAATGGAAAACTATTCAACGGCCTATTACGACGCTGAAATGTCGGACAGTAAAAGCTTCGAGCAATGGGAAGAAGATGGTTCCAAAGATACAGAACGCCGCGCCTTTGAGAGATGGAATCAGCTTTTGAAAGATTATGAAGTCGTAAAGCCGGAGCTGGATCCGGATATTGATGGCTCGCTTCTGGATTTCATGGCTCGGCGGAAAATGGATATCGAAGAGCGGTGGTATTAATGGGAAATGCACTCAATATCGACAGGCCTAACGATCCCTTATTTCAGCCATTCAATTTAAAGCATTTGACCTTGAAGAATAGGATTATGATAACCAGCCATGAGCCGGGATATGCAGAGGACGGGCTGCCCAAAGAGCGATACCGAGCCTATCATGTTGAACGCGCCAAGGCCGGAATTGCCATGACCATGACAGCAGGGTCTGCTTCGGTCGCGCGTGACAGTCCTCCGGCTTTTAACAATCTGTTGGCCTATAAGGATGAAGTCGTGCCCTGGCTAAAAGCCATGACCGATGAAATTCACGAACATGATTGCGCGGTTATGATTCAGCTGAGTCATTTAGGACGGCGAACGTCTTGGGATAAAGGGGATTGGTTGCCGTCTTTAGCGCCGACCCACCGCAGGGAACCCGCCCATATGGCCGGTACAAAGCTTATCGAGGACTGGGATATTGATCGCATTGTGTCAAACTACGCTGATGCTGCTGAACGGATGAAAGCCGGCGGCGTTGATGGTATTGAGTTGGAGGCCTATGGTCATTTAATCGATCAATTCTGGTCTCCGCTCACTAATGAACTAAAAAATGAATATGGCGGGTCACTGGAAAATCGTACCCGTTTCTTGCGGCGTGTCATTCAGGCCATCAGAGATCGCATCGGTGCCGGGTTTATTCTTGGCATTCGCATGGTCGCTGATGAGGTTCAGCAAGGCGGCTTGAGCGAAGAAGAAGGTCTTGCCATTGCCAAAAGCCTGGAAGATAGCGGGCAAGTTGATTTTTTGAACATCATAAGAGGCCGTATCCATACGGATGCCGCGTTGACAGACGTCATTCCGGTTCAGGGAATGAGAAGTTCGCCCCATCTTGATTTTGCCGGAAAGGTCAAATCAAAGGTCAATCTGCCTGTGTTTCACGCGGCGAAAATTGCGGATGTGGCGACAGCCCGTCA
>CALJNJ010000318.1 GCA_937981945.1 uncultured Caulobacterales bacterium
CCTGTTCAATTTGGAATTCCCCTATTGGTTTTGGCCATAGAGCTTTTGCGGCGGCGTCGACATGTCTGAGCAGATTATCAAAGTTGTCATTCCGGCGCGCAATGAAGAAGGCGCCATCGGCAAGGTGATCGGGGAGATCCCGGACTTTGTCTCCGCGGTCATTGTTGCGGATAACGGCTCGACGGACAAAACGGCCGAGATAGCAAAGTCATTAGGCGCTTTGGTTGTATCCGTCCCGGAACCCGGTTATGGGCGCGCTTGTTTGGCCGGAATTGATAAGGCGGGCGATTGCGAGATCATTGTGTTTCTGGACGGGGATGCCTCTGACTATCCCGCTGAAATTGTTGAGCTCATCGCGCCAATTCAAAACGGGAGCGCCAAATTTGTGGTCGGGTCGCGCGTGCGCGGCAAGATCGAGAAAGGCGCGCTGACCCCGCAGCAACGCTTTGGCAATGCACTGGCCTGCGGGCTCATGAAGCTGTTTTGGAAAAGCCGGTTTACGGATCTCGGTCCGTTCCGCGCCATCACGCGAGACGCACTTGAGCAGCTTCAAATGCAAGCCCCGACATTTGGCTGGACCGTAGAAATGCAGGTGAGAGCCCTGAAGCAAAAAATTCCTTATGCGGAAGTGCCGGTCAATTATCGCAAACGTATCGGAAAGTCGAAAATATCCGGAACCGTCAAAGGCGTGATTTTGGCCGGTTGGTATATTTTGGGGACCATATTTCTGGAAGCTCTGCGCAAGTCTCCCCATTGAACGGAGTGCCGGACTCCTGTAAGTCAGAACCATGAAAATCAGATATTTGGAAATCGTCACGCCCGACCCCAAGGGAACTTGCAAAATATTCGAACTGTCGAGAGGTGTGACCTTTACAGGTCCCCACGCGGCGGTCGGGAACGGGTTTTTGGCGGATATGCCGGACGGCGGCCAAATCAGCGTTCGGGCCCCTATGCATGCCGGCGAAGAGCCGGTGACGCGGACATATTTTCTGACCGATGATATTGAGGACTCAACTGAGGCGGCCGTTAATGCCGGCGCAGAACTCGCCCATCCGGCCCTGGAAATCCCGGGTATGGGAACTTTTTCGATCTTTTTTCACGGCGGAAACCAATTCGGTTTCTGGCAGGATTAGACCTTAGCCAACACGACATCAAAAACAAATGCGCCGTTGTCTTCATTCTGCTTGGCAATGACCGAAACTTGTTCGGGCTCTGACAGCGCATTTAAAATGTGATCAACCTCGTTTAAGGGCTCATTTTCAAAATACATCTGGGTCGTAATCTCGTGATAGCCTCTTCGAGAAACTTTGAAATGTATATGAGGCGGCCGGTCCCACCCTAAGGCTGCCGGATAAGCTCCGGGTCTGATTGTTTTGAAGCGATAACGCCCGTTCGCGTCGGTTTTTAAAATAGCCCAACCCTGAAAGTTAGGATCAAGCGCGGCCGGATTCGGATCAATTTCATGAGCATATCGCCCGGCTGCATTCGCTTGCCATATATCGACCACGGCGTCTGCAATCGGAAGGCCGTCATCGCCGTATACACCACCTTCAACAGTAACGATTTCACCCAATGCAATATCCGGCCTGTCTCCGAAAATGGTTAAATCAGCATCTTTGTCAACTTGATCAACAATCGGATAAAAAGGCCCGGCGGTTTGCCGCGGCGTAACGGTCTTGGGAGTTTCAGATGCGCAGGATACCGATACGCCAAGACCAACGCCGGAAATAAGACCGGTTTTCAAAATTTTGCGGCGCGAAAAAAATGTCTTGGGCATAAGTCTACTCTACGGGTTCACGACCAGTGGTACTAAACGCAATACTCGCAGACAAATTAAAACCCGGACATAGTTCAGCGCCGGTTTGGAATCCGGCCGGATCAGAGATTGAATTTGCCGGCGATTTCTGCGGCGCCGGATTTAAGATCAGACCAAGCATCAAAAGCGCTTTGGGCCCATTGTTTGGCGCTATTTGCGTGATCTTGGCTGTCAAAATCCAAAAGCGTATATCCGTAAGATGTTGGCGCTTTCGCGCGGCTTTCAAATTCATGGTCAGCTAATGTTTTCAGAGCCTTACCGGCCAAGTTCAGCGGATAGTCTTTTTCAAATACCAACCACAAAGACATATAGTGCAAGTTAACCGATTGTACCGCGCGTCGGTCATTCAGGCTTCCGGGGTGCTGCAAAGCAAAGGCATCAACCGTCAGTCGGTGAGCCGCTGCAAACAAATCTTGATTGCCGTATTCCCGCGCTAAGACGACACCGTAAGCTTGCCAACAGGCCGGCGACGACGTCATATATTTGTGTACGGGTCCGTCAAACGGCTGATAGTTACCGCCGCAGCCCGGGCACTTATTCAGCATTCGATTTGATGAAGCTTGCGACCGCTTTTGTCACGGCCGGATCTATATCCAGGGTCGGCGAATTATAAACCATCATATTGGCCATGCGTTCCGTGGGCGCGGTTTTCAGTACGTGATTAATGCCGGGTATAATGACGGCTTCCGTCCCTGCGGCTTTGGCTAATCTCTTGGCATCTTCGACCGGGACCTGAAGATCATTCTCGCCCTGAACGATCAATGCCGGCGCATTGACGGATTTTAAAACATCGGCCGGATCGACGGACAAGAGAGATTTGAGATAAGGCTGAATGGCCGGATTAAACAGGCCTTTTAATGCAGGATGAAAATTTTCAATATCCACATCTTCGCCTTTTTCAAGGGCGGTGATTGCCCCAAGCGCGTCGTCCAAAACGGGCGCATTGGCAGGGTTGGACTTCAGTTGGTCCCGCATTAAATCGCCAAGCGGTTTGCCGGGAGCTGCCACCAAGATTACCCCGCACACATTAGTCTGTACTTTTGCAGCGGCGCTAATCATTAAGCCGCCTTCGGAATGCCCCAATAAAAATACGCAGGATTGCCCGGAGGTTTCGGCCGCTG
>CALJNJ010000319.1 GCA_937981945.1 uncultured Caulobacterales bacterium
GGTAAATTTGAAACGGTGGCGAGCGAGATCGAAGTCGCAGAGGCGCCGGACGTCATGAGTGATGAAATAGTCGTGACCGGCCGCCGCGTAGCTGAAGCCCCTGTGGAACAGGAACTTGGCGCGAGTAGCGAGATTGCTGCCGTCGGCGAGATAGCATCTGTTGAGGATGTTCTTCAAAAAACAGAATCAGATTCTGCAAATAGCGAACGCCGTGACCTGAAACTATTCAGGCAAGGTAAGGTTCAATCGGTAGTAGTGATTGCGGAGCCTCAAATAGCTGAACCGGCATCCCGTGATCAATTTGAGACGGTCGATTCCAATCCCGTTGCGTCGGTAAAAGAGCAGCCGGTCTCAACGTTTTCCATCGACGTGGATACGGCGTCTTATTCTTTCTTACGCTCTTCGGTTAATCGCGGGCAATTACCGGCGCCAAGTTCCATTCGGGTAGAGGAGATGATTAATTATTTCCCTTATGATTACCCGGCGCCCCAATTAGTGGCCGAGCCGTTTAAGGCTAATGTGACTGTGACGCAGACGCCGTGGAATGCGGATACGAAATTGATGCATATCGGTATCAAAGGTTACGTGCCGCCGGCCGATGAAAAACCGCGCAGCAATATCGTCTTGCTGATCGATACATCCGGGTCCATGAACGCGTCCAATAAACTGCCGCTTTTGATTAATAGCTTTAAGCTGTTGCTGGGAACGCTCGACGAAAATGACACGGTTTCCATCGTGACTTATGCCGGCAGCGCCGGAACGGTTCTGGAACCGACACCGGGGAATGAGAAAGCCAAGATTACGGCGGCGCTGGAGCAGCTGAAATCCGGCGGTTCAACCGCAGGCGCCGCCGGTCTGGAACTGGCCTATCAAAAAGCGGCCGAAAACTTTGACGAAGACGGCGTCAATCGCGTCATTCTCGCTACGGACGGTGATTTCAATGTGGGCTTTTCCAGCCCCGAGGATATGAAGGCCTTTGTTGAGAAAAAGCGTAGGAGCGGGACTTATCTGTCCGTACTCGGTTTCGGCCACGGTAATTATAATGACCGATTGATGCAGACCTTGGCACAAAACGGCAATGGCGTTGCCGCCTATATTGACAGTTTGTCTGAAGCCAACAAAGTCCTCGCCAATGAAGCGGGCAGCGCGCTGATCACCATCGCCAAAGACGTGAAGATCCAAGTGGAGTTTAATCCGGCGACCATCGCCGAATATCGATTGATCGGCTATGAAACCCGCGCTTTAAAACGGCAGGATTTCAACAACGATAAAGTCGATGCCGGCGAAATCAATTCAGGTCACAGCGTTACGGCCATATATGAGCTGACGCCTGTCGGTTCGCCCGCCCGTATGGTTGAAGATTTGCGCTATGAGAGCCGGGTCAGAGAAATTTCGGCGAGCGATAATGACGAATTAGCTTTTGTGAAAATCCGTCACAAATTGCCGAACGCCGATAAGAGCACCTTGCAGACCTTCCCCATCGGTCAGAGTAATGAAAGCGATTTGAGACAGGCCGGTGACGATATGCGGTTCGCTGTTGCGGTTGCGGCGGTCGGACAAAAACTGCGCGATGACAGCCAGTTGACGGATTACAGCTATGACGAGGCTATCAAATTAGCGTCCGGCGCCAAAGGTTCGGATGAACATGGCTACCGCGCGGAATTTGTGCAGCTCGTTCGTTTGATCAAAAGTTTGGACAAGTGAGACATTTACTTTTCCTACCTGTTTTTATGATCGGATGTGCAGCTCCAAATACCCCATTGGAAATGGCGGATTGTGTCATCGCAGCGCAATCGGCCAAGACCGAAGGTCGGGATTTCAATCAAACAATGAAAGTTTGTCGGGTAGATTCAGATTGCGCTGTATTTTTTGGGGTTTGTCGACCGGACGCCGTTAATAAGCGTTTTGAAACTTGCGCAATTTGGCAGGCGCGGGAACAGGGTAAGGTTGTTAAATGTGCAGCTTATTCCGGCGACATAACCAAAGTATCAACCACTTGTGATGCCGGTGTCTGCGTCGCCCATGATCCTTGGACACAAAGCTATTAGACATAGTTCCCATGCAGGCAGAGGGCTTCTAATCCCTTGAAGGGTAAAACTAAAAATGCCACACGCATCTTATGTTTACTTGGGACCAAATCAAAAGCTCGCTCCACGGCGAGCAGATCGATAAATATTTATTCGTCGGACAGTCATTGGATCTGGGGCTGCCCCGTGTTTTTGGCGGCCAGGTTTTGGCCCAGGCCTTAAACGCGGGCTATCGGTCCGTGGATGAAGATAAGGTGCCGCACAGTCTTCACGGCTATTTTCTGCGTCCCGGCGATCATTCCATGCCCATTATTTACGAAGTTGACCCGATCCGAAACGGCCGCAGTTTTTCAACCCGGCGTGTGGTTGCCCGTCAAAACGGTGAAGCGATTTTTAACAGTTCCATTTCCTTTCACCGGATCGAAGACGGTCCGTCCCATCAGTTTGATTTGCCGGATGATGTGCCCCCTTATGCCGACGAAAAATCAGACAATAACAAAGTTGATCAATTAGCAGAGAAAGTCTCCGATGAGACAGCGCGGAAAATTCGGTCCAATTATTTAATTTTCCCCGAGGACATTATTGAGCTGCGGTCTCCGTTTTTGGGGGATTTGCTGAAACCCGGTCAATATGAGCCGCGCCACGGATTTTGGTTTAAAGTGCATCCTGAAATTGGCGACGACCCCATCATGCATATGACCTTGCTGGCGTTTATTTCAGACAAAGCGCTTATGGGTACCGGAATTCGCCCGCATGGTGAGGCATTTATTACCGGGAAAATGATGGGCGCGAGCCTGGACCACTCCATGTGGTTTCACGGCAATATAAACGTGAACGAATGGAATTATTATTATCTCGACAGTCCGCGCTCCGGAAGAGCGCGAACCTTTAATCGCGGCAGTTTCTATGCCGAGCACGGCCGATTGATCGCGTCCACGGCTCAAGAAGGGCTTTTCAGATTTATTGA
>CALJNJ010000320.1 GCA_937981945.1 uncultured Caulobacterales bacterium
TTAGCCTGCGTCGCGGCTGACTACCTTGAGCGGTTCTGCGGCCTGCAGATCAATGATACTGCCTGACTGAAATTTGTCTTTGACGCGGGCCCGCGACAGCTTGCCGGACGAGGTCATAATCATAGATCCTCGCGGAACTAATTGCAGTTTGACCGGGACGCCGACTTCGAGGCGAATAGCGGCGCTGACGGCGTTGTGGATTTCCGACAGTAAATTCTTATCGCGCGTTCTGCATTCCAGCAAAAGCATAATGGTCTTGTCGTCGCCGGCTCCGCCGATTGAGAAGGCGCAGGCGCGTCCGCAGCGATGCGGCGCAGCCGCTTGAGCGGCCCATTCCAAATCTTGCGGCCAAATATTCCGGCCATGCCAAAGAATTAAATCTTTATAGCGCCCGGTAACCACAACTTGTCCGTCGAGCCAATACCCGAGATCGCCTGTATCAAGCCAGCCATCCGATGAAAAAGAGGCTTCGGTTGCTTGTTGGTTTCGGAAATACCCCGGCGAAACACTGGGACCGCGCAAACAAATACGGCCGGCTTTCTTTTCGCCCAGAACCGTTCCGTCAAAATCACGAATTTCAATCTCGTGCCCGGGCAATGATGCGCCGCAAGCCACAAAAGTACGTTTATGATCCGCTTGCGTGACGTCAGAGACTTCCACGGCCTCATTTGTCCGTTCGTAACGGTCCATATCAATCGTGTGTTCTTTTAAGCCCTGGCCCAGCGGATTAAACGTCGCGGCTAAGGTTGTTTCGGCCAATCCATAGCTTGGCATAAATGCGGTCTTATCAAATCCCATATCGGCGAACAAATTTGAGAACTCGGTCAACGGCTCCGGACGAACCATGTCGCCGCCAATGCCCGCGATCCGCAGGCACGATAAATCGAGCTCTGCATCATCACGCCAGCGTCTGACACACAATTCATAACCGAATGTGGGGCTGTAGGTCATAGTGCAGCGATTTTCTGAGATGAGCTTGAGCCAGGAAATTGGCCGGCGCGTGAAATCCTGCGGATCCATGAAATCAGCTGTCATCTGGCTCATCATTGGCGAGAGCAAACAGCCGATCAGGCCCATATCGTGATACATTGGCAACCAGCAAGCACCGCGGTCGGTCGGATTATGCTTGAGACCGTGCTGAATGATCGCTTTGCAATTGGATGTAACGGATTTTTGTGTTCCGATAATACCTTTTGGCGAACTGGAACTTCCTGACGAGTATTGGATATAGCACAATTCGTCGGCGCCGAACGGTCTGACGTCATCGCCTGCCGGCAATTCAAGCACGTCATCAAAAGTCATAACGGGTGTGTCGTGGTCGTTCAGCGCGGCGCTGATAATCGCTTCCATACTGGACGGCGTCAAAATAGCGTGGAAATCCCCGGTATCGGCCATACGCTGCAATTGGCGCTCATAGGAGCTGCGGCCGCCCAAAGTGACGGGCAGCGGCAGCGGTGCCGGGACCAGACCTGCATATTGGCAGGCAAAGAATAATATAGCGAATTCGGGCGAAGTTGTTGCGCACAGGCCGATGCGGGCATTCTTCTCTGCAAAAGGAACTAAGCGCTTCGCCATGTCGATGGCTTGCTCGCGAAGATCAGCATAGGATAAAACGGATTTCAATTCAGCCCGCGCGGTGTAGTAGTCAAATCCGGTTTTACAACCAGCCGCATAATCGAGCGCACTTGTCAGTGTATCAAATTCGCCGGGTATTAATGACCGGCCGCGGTCTGTTGGTAGGGCTTTCAACATTTTTACCGGGTTTCCATTACAGTTTGGTGACTGTTTTATGACCGCGAGTTATTCTAAATTTATTAATGAATGTAAAGCGCAGTGTGGTCATTGTTATAAGGCTTCTTTTCACGTCTCAATACAGTTTGTAACAGCCCGTGAACGCCCCACGTGCGAGCCGCTGGCCTTATAGTGAACAAATTCTTATCTGAAAAGCATTGATTCTTAAAAAAAACGGTTATTATTCAAGGCCATAAGCTTTTGCCTGCGATTTCACGGCTTTAATCATGACCTGTTCCAATGTGCGTTCTTCAGCATTGCTTTGCCTTTGCTGATCCACAAATTCGGCCCGTTTCTTTTCAAGCGATGCAATTTCGGCGGAAATCGAATCCCGCTCGGAAATCTTGGCCTCGATAAAGTCTTTTCGCTCATCCTCGGACAGGCCTTTCAGCTCATCCGGGAGCTCGGATTCCTCCATTTCAATGACGGCTTTGTCGTCCTTTTTATAGGCATCCAGCAAATCCCAAGTTGAATTATCATATTGTTTGGAGGATTTGGTTTTGGCCCTGGCGATTTCGCTGGCAATGCCCATGGACGCCGCATTGCTGTCCTGGCTGAGTTGGCGTTCCATGAAACTTCCGCCTTTTGCGCCATAGCCGTAATAGGTTTTGTTGAGTTTCTTATTGAGCTGCAATATTTCGTCATCAAAGGGCGACGGAATAAAGGCCGCGACATCGTCTTGATTGATGGTCATATAGATACCGCCGCCGCAATCAGCGCCGGATTTCCAGTTCGTATCAATCCCTATTTTCTCATCCCCGCAGTGAATGGTATCGATCAATATGCCTTTGCGCTGCGCGCGTTTGCAGGCACTTTCATAGTGAACGGGGCCCTGGGTAAACGGCTCATTCCCGGCAATAATGATCAGCTTCATGGCCGATGGATCATCACTCCACTCCAATTCATCAATGGCCGTGGCGATCGCCTGTCCGGCATATTCCTGCCCGCCGCGGGTTTTCAGGGCAAATAAGCTTTCGGAGACATTGTCCAAATCCGTCGTCAGAGACGTGACCTGACGAATATAACCTTTGGACACGGAGATATTCGTATTGCCGTATTCGTAAAGCGCCAATTCAATTTTGGGCGTCATGCCGTGACGATTGGTTTCGCCGAGCTCGTTCACCAGCATCCATAATTGTGACTTGGTTTGCGCAATCAGACCGTCCATAGAGTTGGATGTATCCAGCAGTAAGGCAATTTGAATAACCGGCGCCGCGCAATTCACGGAACAATCGGGGATTTCAATTTCATGGGCATTTGCCGATACAGTCACGGCCGGTCCCGACAACATCAAAGCTGTTATCAATCCGATGGCAGGCTTCACAAATTTCGTCACAAGATACTCCCCATTGTTACCGCAGTTATAGAATTACATAGAAATGCGCATCTCACCGCTGCGTTACAGGGGGATTAAAGTTTGGAGAGGTTTATGACTTCGGGCGTATGAGCCCCGGCAGGCCGTCAATACTTTCGGCGTTTCTGGACAAACGATATTCGTACCAATCTTCTGTCGTTTTATGGGTGTGGGACCGGTGCAATTGATCCCTTTCGCCGACAAAATCATAAAAGGGCACGGCATAGCCGCAACTATCCGTAATACGGGTCAAATTCACCGTAATGATCGCCCTGGCCCGATCAAATTCAGGAAACCAAGCCAGTTTTTCTTCAAACCCTTCGTCATAAAAGGAGCAAACCTCACCGCGACCGTAAAGCCGGACGATATTGGCTTTGCCCTCATAGGCGCAAAACATGATGGTGATGCGGCCGTTTTCCAAAACATGTGCGTGGGTTTCTATGCCCGACCCGCCATAATCCAAATAGGCAACGGTTTTGGGATCGATGATCTTGAAACTGTCATACCCCTTTGGGGACACATTGACATGGCCGGCTTCTGTCAAAGGCGCCGTTCCTACGAAAAACATTTTTTGGTTCGAAATGAATTTTTCGAGCCGATCCGTGATCTCTTCGTAGATTTTTCCCATCAGGCTGACTTTTTAAAACGGCCGCGCATATTTTCGATCACCTGTACGGCGATCGGCGCCGTGTTCAGCGTATAGAAATGGAATTTATCAATCCCGCCATCGCGTAAATCATCAACCAACTTTGTCGCAAAATCGACCGTTGCGGCCTCGCGCGCATTCGCATCATCACCCGCTTTATCAAAAGCAGCGGCCAGCTCTCCGGGAACTTCGACGCCGCACATGGACGACATTTTTTGGAGACCGGCGAAGTTCGGTTGGAGCATGATGCCGGGCATAATCGGTATATTAATGCCGGCTTTTTGGGCGCGCTCTACAAATTCCAGAAAAGTATCGGCTTTAAAGAAAAACTGCGTAATCGCCCGGTCCGCGCCGGCGTCAATTTTTCGCTTCAAATTATCAAGCTCTGTGTCCCATGAGGCGCTTTCCGGGTGACGCTCCGGATAGGCTGAAACGCTGATTTTAGCGTTTGGCGACAATCTGCGAATGCCGCTCACCAAGTCTGACGCATAGGCATATCCGTCAGATTGCGGTGTGTATTTTGCGTCAACCGCAGCTCCGGGAGGATCACCCCGCAAAGCGACAAAATGATCAACGCCCATATCCAAATATTCCTGCACAATGGAGTCAATCTCGTCGCAGCACGCGTTCACGCAGGTCAAATGGGTCGCCGGCGAAATGGTGCGTTCTTTCAGAATTTTCGCGACCGTATTGAAGGTGCGCTCGCGGGTCGTGCCGCCGGCGCCGTAAGTAATTGACACAAATTCCGGATTTAAAACCTCTAATTCGTCCAAGGCGGTTTCCAGCCTGGCAGCCGCTTTTTCGGTTTTAGGGGGGAAAAATTCAAAACTGTAATCGAACTTTCTCATTGGTCTATCCTGTTGATTTTTTTGTGCAAAGCCAAAGCTTCACATCCGGCTTTTCCGCCGCTGTTTTTATGTTCTCAACTTCGGTAACTGACATGTCACAGTCACCGGCCCATTGCGCGATATCCGCATCCAAAAAGCCTAACCGGCGATGGGCGTATTTATCGCGAAATTCTTCCTGATTGTGAGCTGCAAAATCCACAATCAATGCTTTGCCTTCCGTCCGCAAAATTCGGCCGGCCTCGCGGATCGCTTCCGCGGGGTCATCCAAATAATGCAGGACCTGATGAATGGTCACCAAATCAGCGACGCCGCCGGCAAAAGGCGTGGCTGTGAGATCCCCCATGCGAACAGATAAGTGCCCGTAATCTTTGGAGGAAAGCTTGTGGCGGGCCACCTTGAGCATATCGGCACTATTATCGACGCCCGCGCCGCGGCTGACCTTATCGGCCATCAATTCGAGCATCCGCCCGGTACCGGTACCCAGATCCACCATGAACTCAAACTTGGCAGGCCCCAAAAGCTTTAATAATCTTGTGTCGATATCAGTCCGCGGCAAATATTCATCGCCCAATTGCCCTGAATCGTTCGCCACGTAAGTGAAAAATTCATCGGCGGCGACCGCGCGCTCACCGCGCACATCTTCCAAACGGCGACGATCAGCCATCAGCACCGAGTCATCTGCCGGCAAACCTGACAAAACCGCTGACACTAAGCTGAACAAGGTTCGGTCCGTTCTGTTGAGACGGGAGAAGACCCAGCTTCCCTCTTTGACCCGGTCGATGACGCCGGCGTCCTCAAGGGATTTGATGTATTGGGTTGTGCGCGGCTGCGACAAACCCATGATCTTCACCAGTTCACTGACCGTCAGTTCACCATAAGACAA
>CALJNJ010000321.1 GCA_937981945.1 uncultured Caulobacterales bacterium
ACGGCAGATTGCGGATAGATGATGGCTTTTTTCGGATCAACGCCCGCCGCGAGGAAGGCCGCTGCGATGTGCCGGGTTTGTTGAGCCAGCTCTTTGGGATCCTGCCAAACCGTCACAGCGTGCAAATCGACGATACAATAAACGCAATCATGCTCTTCCTGCAGGTCGACAAACTTTTTTAGGGCGCCCAGATAATTTCCCAAATGCAGAGAGCCCGATGGCTGGACACCGGAAAAAACCCGTTCAGGGCCGGAATATTCGGCAGATTGATCGCTCATTTTTAGCCTCAGAATTAAAGTCCGGGCTTTTAACACTTCGCCCGTTTTTCACAAGTCCCTATCGGGATGTGCGGCGAAACGCATATTTGAAGTCAGCAATGCTGAAAGCCCGAAAGACAAAAGAAAATACCGTGTAGCTCGCGATCCCGAACGCGCACACTAAAAACAAAAATGTGTAATCGTTCAAAATACTGCCGTTAAGCCGGCTCTGGGCTTGTTTGGCAGCAAACCAGGTCAAGGGTCCCATAACGGCGGCGGCGGCGGCAATTCGCGGAAGGCGCAAACGTAGTCTTTTGTCGAATTTCAAATAGCCTTCCCGCAGAAGGACCCGGCTCAGCAGTAACACATTCGTCCACCCGGCGATGGTGGTTGCCAGTGCCAAGCCGTAAAAACCAATGGTGAAAAACAGAGCCGCACCCAGACACAAATTAATAATCGCAGAGATTGCCGCGTAGATCATTGGGGTTCTGGTGTTTTCGCGGGCAAAAAATGCCGGTGTCAAAACTTTGATAAGAACGAAAGCCGGCAGGCCAAAGGCAAACATTTGCAGCGCTTTCGCTGTTTGGGCCGTATCGGAGGCAACAAAACGCCCACGTTCAAACAAGCCCCCTATCAGAAACTCCGGCATTACGGCCAAAGCAATTGTTGCCGGCAGGGTCAGATAAGCGGTGATTTCCAATGCCCGGTTCAAACTGCTCATAGCGCCGCTGTCATCGCCGGCGCGCAGACGCCGGGATAATGCCGGCAGCAACGCAACGCCCATGGCGATGCCGATAATCCCAAGCGGTAATTGATAAAGGCGATCGGAATAATACAGCCAACTGGCAGCCCCTTCTTTAAAGGTTGCCATGAGGTGACTGACCGTGATGTTGATATGGGTGATGCCGGCGGAAATCATACCCGGGACACCTAATATCCAAAGCCGCTTGACGCCCGGCGTGAGGCGCGGCCGGTAAAGCGGTAATTTAATATTGCTGCGTTTGATACCGTAAAACAAAAGGGCGAGCTGAAAAATACCCGACACACTCATACCAATACTTAAATACAGGGCCAGACGTTCCAAAGAAATCTCGCCGCGTGTGGCAAAGACTAAAATAGAAATGGTCACCACATTATACAGCACGGGAACAAATGCGGCGATGGCAAACCTGTTATGTGTATTCAGCATGCCTGACAGCAGCGCCGCCAATGACATCATCAGCAAATACGGCATGGTGATACGGGCATAAAGTACCGCTAAATCATAGACTGATGATTGCCCCGGATCGGCCAGTTTATCCAAACCGCCGCCAATAATGTTGAGCGTCCACGGCATGGTAATTTGGAAACCGATAACAATGATAGCAACCAGTAATAAGAGCGCCGAAAAGGCTTCTCCGGCAAATCCGGCTGCATCTTCGTCGCCTTGATTTTCAATACGCCTGGCATAGAGCGGAATAAAGGCGGCGTTAAACGCGCCTTCGGCGAACATACGCCGAAATAAATTGGGGAGTTTCGTGGCCGTAATCAGCGCGTCATTGATAACACTCGCGCCCAGATAATTTGCCGTCAGAATATCCCGCACAAGGCCGAGAACCCGGCTCATCAGCGTAAAGAAGCTGATGATGGCGGTTGATCTTATGAGTTTCATGCCGCTTTGGCCCCGGCGGACTGATCCAGAATTTCTATCAGGCTTTGACGCAGACGTTTTTTCTGCGCTGAGGTCAGACGGCCGGACGGGCCTTTGACGTAAAAGGCGTCGATTGCGCGATTGCCGACAACTTCGATATGAGCCGACAAAATACTGACTTCTTCGCTCAGCAATCCATTGCCCAGAGCATATAAAAGCCCCGGTCGGTCGCGGCCTTCAATCTCGATAATGGTTTGGTTTTCCTCTACGCCTTTTTCGATAAATCTGACGGCCGGCTTCACCGGGATGGCCGCCGCCCGGCGCGTGATTTTTCGGGCGGGGACCTGAATTGAAATTTCTTCTCCGGAAAGGCAGGCCCGAATACGCCCGCGCAAATTTTCAAGCATGTGATTATTCATACGTCCGAAGGCCAGGCTTTCTTTGTTTTGAAGATAAAACACATCCATGACGCGGCCGTTGTGACCGGTGTGCAGACGGGCGCCGGCGATTTGCGCGCCGCACGCCGAAATAACCCCGGTCAAATCCGCAAACAGCCCTATCCTGTCACGGGTTAAAACCCAAAGCTCCGTTATATCGTCGGGTTTGTGCACCCGCGTGTGCACCCCGTCATCGAGACCTGAGTTTAAGACGCTGTCAAAAAAGCGCGCATGCCGCACAAGAGACCGCATGGTATGACCCATCCAATAAGCGTTCCCAAGCTCATGGGTGATAGGCTCGATGCGTTCAATCATCCCGTCCGGTAAATGTTCTTCGAGTTGCAATTTCGCAGCGGCAGCTTTGGCGACAGGTTCAAGATCGGATTTGCCTTCCAAGAAATTGGCCGTTGCCAAATATAATTCCCGCAAAAGAGACTTCTTCCAATCGTTCCAAACGCCGGGCCCGACGGCGCGAATATCGACCACGGTTAAAGCGTATAGCATTTGCAAGCGTGAGGTCGAACCGACCATTGACCCAAATTCTGAAATGGTTTCAGGGTTTGAAATATCACGGCGCTGCGCCGTTTCGCTCATGTCCAAATGTCGCCGGACAAGCCAGGAAACAGCATCTTTAAATTCTTTGGACATATCCATTCGCCGAAGCGCTTTGCGGGCGAGCTGCGAGCCTTCAATACATTGATCGCCTTTACCTTTGCCGGTGTCATGGAGCAGGCAAGCCAGATAGACGGTCAGTCTTTGATCACGTGAAAAGTTTTGGACAATATCCGTCAATAGCGGAAGTTTATCCTTCAGTTCGCCGGCTTCCAGATCGCTGAAATTGTCAACCAATCTCAATGTGTGCTCGTCCACCGTATAGGCGTGGTGCATGTTGAATTGCGTGCGGGCTACAATGCCGCCGAACTCTTGCATATACCTGCCGAGGACGCCGGACTCGTTCATGACTTTAAGCGTGGCGTATGGGGCTTTGGACTTCAGCAAAATGTTTTGGAAGGTTTCGGCGTTGTCAGGATCGCGTCTGAATTCATTGTCGATCAGGTTTCGTCTGAAATCGATGGCCGATAACGCATCAGGGTGAATATCCACATTGCGCAACCCGGCGATTTCAAACAGTTTGAGAATAAGACCCGGCTGTTCTCTGATTTGCATGGGGTCTTTGAACATGAGCCGCCCGTGATCCAGCAGGAAATCCGTTTCTTTCATTTTGCGTCGTGAGTTTGGCAAAAATGCGTCCAAACCTTTGGGCAGGCGTAAAGACTTTTCGGCTTCGAGCTTGGCACAGGCAATCCGCGTCAGCGCGCCAACATCGCGGGCATTTCGGAAATACTCCCGCATAAAGCCCTCGACGGCTTCTTCAATCGGACCCGAAGCATAGCCCATTTTTCGGGACAGCTCGGTCTGCCGGTCAAAACTGAGGGTTTCCGCCGCGCGCCCTGCGATCAGGTGCAGATATATTCGGGAGCGCCACAGAAAATCAGCAGCCCGTTCAAATCGGGTGGCCGCCCCTTTATCGAAGAGCCCCATATCCACATAAATACCGGTTTTTTGGGCGTCTGTAATTTGCCCGTCTTTATCCAAAAAACGCGCGATCCAATACAGGACGTGCAGATCGCGAAGACCGCCTTTTCCTTCTTTGATATTGGGTTCAATCACATAACGGGAATTACCTTCGCGGGCATGACGAATATCCCGTTCTTCCAGCTTTGCTGCGATAAAGTTTCGGCCTTTGCCTTTGGTGATATCTTTTCTGAATTTCGTGAACAGTTTCTCAGCCAAGGGGAGGTGACCGCAAATATGCCGAATATCCAAAAGGGCGGTCAGGATGGTTTGATCGGCTTTGGCCATTTGAATATTTTGGTCAATGGTTCGGATGGATTGGCCGACTTTCAAGCCCATATCCCACAAAATATAGAGCATATATTCCGTGACCTTCTCGGCGTATTTTTCACCTTTTTTGTCAGGCAGTAAAAACAAGAGATCCAGATCAGAGAAGGGCGCCATCTCGCCGCGTCCGTACCCGCCAACCGCACAGACAGCCATTTCCGGGGTTTTGGCATCCGGCTTTTCAACCACAAATTCGATGGTGAAACGATAAAGGGCTGACACGATCGCGTCGTGAACGGAGGCGATAAGCCGGGCCGTTTCAATGCCGCCGTGCCGGCCTTTATCGAATAATGTATAGGCATCGTCCAAGGCTGCTTCACGCGCGCTCTTCAGCAGGTCCAGAAGCGCCGTCCGATTGGCGTCATGGTCATCCCCGAACGGCGCCATGTTTTCGAATAAATCATTGGCATCAATAGCGCCTTGCGGGGCATCTGACCGGCCCGGGATAACCGGTTTGGCCGGTTTACGTTTGCGTTTAAAGACAGGGCGACGGGACATTAGATTTCAGACTTCTTTTGGCGCATTTTTAAATCATACAGCAAATCCAAAGCTTCGCGGGGTGATAACTCATCAGGATTAAGGGCGCTGATGGCTTTATCTATATCTGAAGGCTCTTGTTTGACGGGCGCAATATTGGCTGAAAACAAGGGTAAGTTTCCCAAAAGATCTTGGGATTTATCTTGGCTGTCCTCAAGATTATTTAAAACGTCCCGGGCTCGTTTGACGGCCGCCGGAGGAAGGCCGGCCAGTTTCGCCACTTGCACGCCGTATGATTTATCAGCAGCGCCGGGTTTTACATCATGAAGAAATATCAATTCGCCATCCCATTCTTTGGCTCGCAGGCAGGCATTTGATGCGCCGTCAAGCTCTTCGGCGAGATCCGTTAATTCATGATAATGTGTTGCAAATAAGGCCCGCGCGCCATTGACTTCATGAAGATGCTCTGCCGTGGCCCAGGCAATCGACAAACCATCAAATGTGGCGGTTCCCCGGCCGATCTCATCCAGAATGACAAAACTCTTAGGACCGGCCTGATTAAGGATGGCCGCGGTCTCAATCATTTCCGTCATAAATGTCGAGCGGCCTTTTGAAAGATCATCGGATGCACCGACCCGTGAAAAAACACTGTCCGCTATGCCGATCCGGGCGGACTGAGCGGGCACAAACCAGCCGGCCTGTGCCAAGACAAACATGAGCGCGTTTTGACGAAGATAGGTCGATTTACCGGCCATATTCGGCCCTGTAATCAATGTCAGTCGCGGTGCTGATTTGCCGGCCGCGTCCAGAAGACAATCATTGGACGTAAAATTGTCACCGGAGTTTTTCAGGGCGGCTTCAACGACCGGGTGACGACCGCCTTTAATGTCAAAGACCGAGCTGTCTTCGATCTTGGGCCGAACGCCGTTTTCAATCTCCGCCCAGACAGAAGCCGCGCACTGCACATCAATGACGGCAAGCGCTTGAGCGGCGCGGCGCAGATCATCAGCCAGGCCGGTAATGCGCTCGGCAAATTCGGCAAAAATCTCAATCTCCAATGCCAGCGCTTTATCGGCCGCGCCCGAGATCTGACTGTCCAAATCCGCCAGCTCAGTTGTGGTGAACCGAATTCCGCTCACTAGGGTCTGGCGATGGATAAACGGGCTGTCCGCGCCCATAGAGAGCATTTGGTCCGCATATTTGGGTGTGACTTCAATGAAGTAGCCGAGCACATTATTGTGTTTTATTTTGAGGGTCTGGACGTTTGCTTTTTCCGCATATTGGGATTGCAGTCCGGCCACGATTTTACGGCTGTC
Source organism: uncultured Caulobacterales bacterium (assembly GCA_937981945.1). GTDB lineage: Bacteria > Pseudomonadota > Alphaproteobacteria > Caulobacterales > Maricaulaceae > JACOMS01. Next base: position 6,020 of record CALJNJ010000321.1, read on the forward strand.
ATCCCTTAAGCTGCGTAAATCATCCAAAGGCTTATGATAGCCGTCTCTGATATATCCCCCATCGCGGGACAGCATGGGCACATCATCTTTGAAGGCGGCGCCAATGTCACTCAACAGCTCGCTGAGCTGATCATTCCGGTCAAAGTCAAAAGCTTCAATCGCCTGACTGATATTGTCCGGCAGTGCATCTTCGCCGGCTTCAATAACGGCTCGTATGTCCCGTCCGGCTTCTAAAGTTCGCTTAATGGCTAAGACGTCGCGCGGTCCGCCGCGGCTCAGTGAAATTCGGCTGGCGGCACGGGCCATATCTTGGCTTTGTTTGAGATGGTCGCGAACATCATTGCGCGCCTGTTCCTGACGGTTCCACCAATCGACCGCGTCATGACGGGCTTTGATCTGCGCCGCATTGATTAATGGCCGGTTGAGCCGTTCGGATAACAGACGGGCACCGGGGCCTGTTACCGTTCGGTCGATGACGGCCAGTAAGGAGCCTGCCCGTTTTCCCTGTTGGGTGCGATCAATTTCCAAACCCATGCGAGTCGCGGGATCAATGGCCATAAAACCGGTGGCTGATTTTTGGCGCAAAGCCGAAAGACGAACGGGATTACCGGCCTGTGTCAGTTCCAAATAATCCAAAAGCGCGCCGGCCGCAGAGATTTCAGCCTTACTGAAATTCCCCCAGCCCGCCAGATCGGACACGCCGAAAACTTCTTTTAGGCGGCGCTCTGCGCTGCGGGTATCAAATTTACTGCCGGCGAGCGGCGTCAAAGCGGATGGACCAACCGTCAACTCTGCCAAAAACTCCGGATCTTGGTAAAGCTTTTCCGGGAGCACTAATTCCCGCGGCGATAGGGCGGAGACTTCGCCAGGTAAACGCTCAGGATCGATTTCGCAGGTAAAGAAACTCCCGTCGGAAATATCGGCCCAGCTCAGGGCCATTTCGCCCGACAAGGTCCGGCAAACGCTCAAAATATAATTAGAGCCCCTAGCATCCAAAAGCGTATCTTCCGTAAGCGTTCCGGGGGTGACGGTTCGAACAACTTCACGTCTGACCACGGATTTCGACCCGCGTTTTTTAGCTTCGGCCGGGCTTTCTGTTTGCTCACAAACGGCCACGCGAAACCCTTTCTTGATCAAGCGCTGCAAATAGGTTTCCGCGGCGTGAACCGGGACGCCGCACATCGGAATATCTGCGCCTTGATGTTTGCCCCGTTTGGTGAGGGCGATGTCGAGCGCTGAAGCTGCGCGAACCGCGTCATCGAAAAATAATTCGTAAAAATCACCCATGCGATAGAACAATAAAATATTGTCGCCCACCTCCTGTTTGATACCCAAAAATTGAGCCATCATCGGAGTGACTTTGGTGGCTTTCGCCGGTTTGTCGACAGGAGCGTTCATCAGACGCAAATTTCACTGATTCAGGGGGCGCCTGCAAGGCTTTGAGATCACTCAGCGCGGCCGGAGGCCATGAATCTGTCAGTAAATCCGGTCATAAAAGTGAAAATGACCAAAATAAGCGCGGGAATGCCAAATAACGCCGTCACCACAAAAAATTCTTCATATCCGATTTTATCCGCTAAGACGCCGCTGAAACCCGCCAGGCTTTTGCCATAAAATGCGAACATTGAGCTAAACAGCGCATACTGTGTCGCCGAAAATTTTCGATTTGTCATGATAGACATAAAGGCAATAAAAACGGTTCCTGCAAAACCGGCGGCGATATTGTCCGCGCCGATGGTTGCAAAAAGATAATAGGCTTTCGGCGTCGATACAGTCGCCAACCAAGCAAAGGCAAGATTGGTCACGATGGTCAGAATTGCGCCAATTATCATGGTTTTCCCCATGCCGAATTTGGTGGCGCTCCAGCCCCCTAAAAAGGCTCCGAAAATCATGACCGATATGCCGAATAAGCCTTTAACGGTTCCGATGGTGCTTTTCGCATATCCCAAATCAATATAAAGCGGCATGGCCATGACACCCATAGTAGTGTCGCTGATCCTGTAGAGCGCAACGATGGCTAACACGACTAAAGACATCCAGCCGGTACGTTTCACAATATCAGCGAAGTCGCCCAAAATCGGGACGGCAAATGTCGCTTCATGTTCCAATTGCTTCCTGCCTAAGGTCAGAAAATAGATAGCGGCCAGGAACGGCAGGAATAAAATGAAACTGAAAAAAGCGGACCCGATTTTTACTTGCGAGCCGTCAGGAAATAATCCCATGAACCCGGAGAAGCCATTGGCCAGTAAACTTCCGAAGCTGCGCAAAAAGCCATTTTCCATTAGGCCGAAGTAAAAGAACACGCCGATTAAAAACAGACTGAACACGCCCTTCAAAATTGCCGGAAGAAAAACCGCCGGTTTAAGATCGGCATTCGGGCTTCCGGGTTGTCCCGGCTCCCCGGCCCACAAAGTCGTGGATCCGCCAATGACCGCTAAAATGGCCAACCCCCAATAAGTCGCGTTAAATCCTGCAAATTCAGAAATATATAATCCGCCTGAAACCGCCGCAATCATACCGAACCGATATCCTAATTGGTAGATGGCCGACATCATCGCCTGTTCTTCATTGGCCCCGCTGTCGACCCGCCAGGCGTCAACACAGATATCTAGCGTGGCCGAGGAAAGTGCGATTAAAACGGCGCATACCGCGACTCCGGCCAGATCTGCCGCCGGGTCCTGAAAGCTCATAGCCAGCATGGCCAGCGCCGTTGCGAGAATCGAAAATAGAGTCCAGCCCCGCCGATTACCTAACCAGTTTGAAAAACCCGGTATCTTGAAACGGTCGACCATGGGCGCCCACAGGAATTTCAGGGAATAAGCAAATCCGACCCAAACGAAAAATCCGATTGCCGTTCGGCTGACACCGACCTCTCTAAGCCAGGCCGATAAAACCTGATAGACCAACATGATCGGGAGGCCTGCGCTGAAGCCAAGCCCCAGCATAGCCGCCATTTTGCGGCTGCCGACGATTTCAGAAAAAAGAAAAAATTCGTCGAGTTTTTTAAGAGTAGAATTCGAAGGAGCCATGGACGAATCCATGCCCTAAATCGATAGAAGTGTCCAGTTAATGCCCGTGGGCGCTAGCTCGCGATTTTTGTCGCTTCCAGGCCGGTATGACTTTGGACCATGGCCGATAATTCTTCGGCGGAGACAGGCTTGGTCATGAAGTCATTCATGCCGCTGTCAAAACAAGCATTGCGGTCATCGTCAAACGCATTGGCGGTCAGGGCCACAATCGGCAAAACCTTGGCGTCATGTCCGAGGCCACGGATTTTGCGGGTTGCTTCCAGACCGTCCATATTCGGCATGCGCATATCCATGAAAATCAGATCATATTGATTGTTTTTCACGGCTTCGACGGCCAGCGCGCCGTCTTCTACCACGTCGCAGTGACAGCCTTCAGCTTCAAGCAATGTTCGGGTCAATAGGGCGTTAATAGCGTTATCTTCGGCCAGAAGCACTCTGATTTGCTCACCTGTCCCGATTGTCGGAGCGGCCATTGGCGCAGCGGCTTCGCCGTCATCTGCCGCATCGTCTTCGACGCCGACAGCTTTGGCAATGACGGCATCGCGCCAGTTATTGCCTAAAATCGCATCGCCGTCTTCAATCGGAAGAGGGCGTTTATCAAAAGAACGCTCGGCAGGCGCTTGCGTCTGAGCGGGCGCAACAGGATCGGCCGCCATAGGGGCTTCCGCTATTGGTGTTTCGGCCACAACTGTTTCGGTAACGGGGGCTTCTGTCATTGGTGTTTCGACAGGCAGGGGAGCGACGACCGGTGATTTTTCGCCTTCCGGCGTTGTAAACGGTTCTTGTACAGGAGCCGGTGCCGGTGCTTCAGTGACCGGCGCAGGTTCGGCCGCGGCCGCAACGGGCGCGGGTTCGACGGGAGCAGGTTCGGCTGTTTTCGGTAAAAAATTGTCGGCGCTGACGGCGGCGGCAATGGTTGCGGCTGTCGCGGCTGCGGCTGCCGGCGCTGCAGACATCGGAGACTCGTTCGAAACAGGTGCAGGTTGGGATGCTGTTTGAACCGGAGCCGGTTCTGCGACCGGAGCGGGCTGTGCGGCTTGCGCGTAGATTGAGACGTCGCGGGCAATGGCCAGAGCTGTCCCGTCCTGCAGGGTTGACTCCATCCAGTCGTAAACCGTTTCACCACCGGTCGGCAGAGGTATGCGGCTTTCAAATCTGGCGGATTCGCCCGGGCTTTTCGGAGCCGGCCAACCGGATACGGGATTTCCGGTCCAAGTTTCAACCGTCCCGCCGTAAAGCTGCAAAAACGCGGCATTTACCACTAAAATACGACCGTGACTGTCTCGCTTGAGCATAGGTCCGGGCCAAGCCCACATTTGAGATGCTAAAATCTGATCCGGTGTCATACAACCCTCGTTTCGCGCTGCGAAATCTAATTTCGAAGGGTCATAGTCTGAGATTAGTCTAAAAATTCTATTACCAAAACAGGCTAAATTGCGCTTTCACACTAAAATTTGCCGAAAATCTGAAAAAGCAGCGGTTTTTATCGCACACGGCTGTTATTGGAACGAATTGTATTAGATTTCAGACCTTTACGGGCTCTGCGCAGGGATAAAGCTTCGGCAATATGGAGGCGCTGAACGGTTTCTGCGCCCGATAAATCGGCCAATGTCCGAGCCAGGCGCAAAATTCGGTGATATCCTCTGGCCGTTAAGTTCAAAGTTTCAGCCGCCTGTATCAGGAGCTTTCGCCCGTCATAAGCCGGTTCTGCCACATGTTCGAGCCGGCTTTGCGGCAGTTCTGCATTGGTCAAACCGCCATTGCGGTCCAGTTGAAACTGTCTGGCTTCCGTGACCCGCGCCGCTATATCCGCGGAGCCCTCTTTTGACGGCGGTAAGGCGAGATCGGCCGGGGTTACGGCCGGCACATCAATTTGTATGTCCATGCGGTCCATAAAGGGGCCTGAAATTCGGGATTGATAATCAATGGCACAGCGCTCGCCCCGTCTGCAGGCAATGCCGTCCGCGCCTGCGGTTCCGCAGCGGCAGGGATTCATCGCCGCGATTAACTGAAACCGCGCCGGATATGTAATATGAGCATTGGCTCGGGCGACGGATATTTCGCCGGTTTCCAAAGGTTGACGCAAACTGTCCAGCACTTGCGCCGTAAATTCCGGCAATTCGTCCAGGAATAAGACGCCCCGATGGGCCAAAGAGGCTTCGCCCGGCTTAGCCTTCATGCCACCGCCGACCATAGCGGCCATAGAGGCCGAATGGTGCGGATCCCGAAAAGGTCTTCGCCGTGACAGCTGCCCGCGCTCCAGCAGGCCCGCCACACTGTGAACCATGGAAACGTCCAGTAATTCTTTGGCCGTGAGCGGCGGCAGCAATCCCGGCAACCGGGCCGCCAGCATGGACTTCCCGGAACCGGGCGGGCCGACCATAAGCATATTATGACCGCCGGCGGCGGCCACTTCGAGGGCGCGTTTGGCCGTTTCCTGTCCGCGAACATCGCGAAGGTCAAGCTCGATCTCCGAACTTAGCAATTCACCTGGCGCCGGACGCGAGAGCACTTGCTGCCCGCGAAAATGATTTATGATTTGAACCAGGTTTTGCGGCGCAAATATAGGCAGATCCCCCGCCCAGGCGGCCTCCGGCCCGTTATCT
>CALJNJ010000322.1 GCA_937981945.1 uncultured Caulobacterales bacterium
GTTTTTCCCATCTCAGAGTTGATGGGTTGAGAACTTGTCTGAGCCAAAGACGTCCCGGAAAAAGCCAGAACGAGGGCACAAGCGGAGAGGCCGGCTTTCAAAAATCCCATGATGTATTCCTTATCAAAGTCGGCGTGTTATTAGAAACGAAACCGTGATACTGCAAGTCCCGGAAACAGTAATTCTTAGTAAGGTAGTCCGGCCAATATGACCAAAACAATATTGATAACGGGTGCTACGGACGGAATTGGCTTGGAGACCGCGAGGCAGTTGGCAGCGCAGGGGCATGATTTATTGCTTCACGGGCGCAGCGCTGAAAAACTTTCGCGGGTAACGTCTGAAATTTCAAAAATCGCCACAGGTAATCTTAAGAGCTTTCGTGCTGATTTTTCAATTCTGACTGAACCCAAGGATATGGCCAAGCAGATTAAGGCCGAAATTCCTCAATTGGATATTCTTGTGAACAATGCCGGGATTTTGAAAACAGCAATGCCCATCACCAAAGACGGCATGGATATTCGGTTTGTTGTCAACACGCTGGCGCCCTATGTGCTGACCCTCGGGCTTTTACCGATCATGGATAAGACCGGGCGGGTGATCAATCTGTCGTCTGCGGCCCAGGCACCGGTTGATCTGGCCGAACTCACCGGCGGCGACATTCTGGGAGATTTTCCGGCCTATGCTCAAAGCAAGTTGGCGATCACTATGTGGACCGCTCATTTGGCTAATATTTCCGGGCCCGACGCACCACTTTTTGTCTCGGTGAACCCCGGCTCTTATCTGGCGACGAAAATGGTCACAGAAGGATTTGGCATGGCCGGAAATGATGTGAACCAAGGCGTAGATATTTTGATGAGGGCTGCTTTATCCAATGAATTTGACGGCCGGTCCGGAGAATATTTCGACAATGACTCCGGCAGGTTCGCGCCCATGCATGCGGCCGGGATCGGGGCTGAAAATCAGGCTGCTTTGGTACGGGCAATGGACCGGCTTTTGTAACCGGTCTTCCGGAGTTTCCACCGCGATAAATTAAATTTAGTGCCCTTTTTTCGGCGCTGAACGGCTTGCCTTTGCGCTATCGTGCTGTGACACTGATAGCCGGAGAGAGTCATGGATCAAACCATCAATACGCAAATGCGCGCAGGGGATATTTTTATCCTGATCGTCTTGTCGATTCTTTGGGGCGGCTCATTTTTCTTTTTTGAGATACTTCTGGAATATTGGGCGCCCTTGACCATTGTGACCTTGCGTGTTGCCATTGCTGCACTGGTGCTTTGGATTGTTCTGATTATGCGCGGTGTGGCAATCCCCAAAACCGGCAAAGTTTGGGGAGCTTTATTCGTAGTAGGACTTTTGAACAATGCCCTGCCGTTTTCGCTGATTGTTTGGGGACAAACCCATATTACGGCGGGTCTCTCTTCTATTCTCAACGCAACGACGCCGTTTTTTACGGTTTTGGTGGCCGGCGCGCTTTTGGCGGATGAGAAGTTTACCCGCGGCAAGATTATCGGCGTGCTGACCGGCCTGCTGGGTATGGTGGTTATGATCGGGCCTGATGCGGTGCTCAGCGGATTGCGCTCGGGCAGCGTGCTCGGGCAATTGGCCGTCATGGGCGCCGCTATTTCCTATGCCTTTGCCGGTGTCTGGTCGCGACGGTTTAAGAGTATGGGGATCACGCCGCTCATGATCGCGGCCGGCCAAACTACCATGGCCGCCATCATGCTTCTGCCCCTCACCATGTGGCTCGAAGCGCCCATGGGGACATTGGCAAATGCAGGGGTTGTTATATGGTCGACCATGCTGGCTTTGGCATTGCTGTCGACCGTACTGGCGTACATTTTGTATTTCCGGTTGATCGCATCTGCAGGCGCAACCAATGCGGCGCTGGTCACTTTTCTCGTGCCGATCTCAGCAATTTTGTTGGGTGTGATTTTCCTGGGCGAACGCTTCACCGGCTTACAGGCTGCCGGCATGGCACTCATTGGTCTGGGATTATTGGTAATGGACGGACGTATTTTCAGAAAAGCACAGCGCTGATTATAATCGGCAAACCTCTACCGCTTTCCCGATCGCTTCGGATGCCGGTCCCATAGCGTCTAAATCCATGGTTTTAAATTCCGGGCGGTTCTGAATATCGGTCGTTTGTCCCAGCAAGTAAAATTTCGCGGCTGATTGCTCGGCTTCGCTCAGCCCCTTCATGGCATTATCATAAACGCAGCCGCAATAGCGCTTGACCCGTTCGGGGTCGCGGGATTTATACTCCCTCTTTTCCGGACAGGCATTGATCATTTCTTGTCTGTGAGGATCCGCAGGTGCCGTCTGCTCAGCGGCGCAGGCGCTCAATATGACAGCGGAAACAGCCATAACGGCAATAATAAACTTTGACATAAACGCGCCCCGTTGAAACTGACAGGCCTTAGGCCTATCAGAATTTTTAAGCGGAGCAAAATTATCCGTAACTGCGCAGGCTGCCATTTTGCCAATAGGTCCGTCCGGTCGCTCGGTCCACAAAGAAATAGCGACCGGCAGATTCGTCATAAATCAAAGGCTGTCCTTCAGCGCGCTGACGAAATTGTGTCTCATCGCCATTATTTTGATCTTGTTGGTGCCCGACATATCCGCCGCCGGCCGCGCCGATCAGACCGCCGATAACAGCGCCGGTTTTGGCATCACCATCGCCGACATTATTGCCGATCACCGCGCCTGTCACAGCGCCGGCTGCTGCGCCTATTGCTGCTTTTTTCTCAACATTACCCGTGGTCGTGCAGGCCGATAACACCAAGCCCGACGCAGCCATCATAATCATAAAATGTTTCATGTTCATCTCCTTATACCGAAAGGCGAACTTCTTCGTCCCGCGCTTTCGGCACGGTCAGCAGACCAAGCAAATGTGGCGGGAATTAGGCAGGGAAATGAAAGTTTCGTAATAGGCCGGAAAGGGGAAGGCTGAAACAAGCCGTTGACATACCTAAGGTGTCACAGAGATCGGAAAAGGGATTTGCGAAAAGGGAGCGTGGTAATATTGGCGTTAAGGTGTAACGATGACTTCGCATACACAAATTTTAGAACGAATATGGCAAATTGTAAAGATCAG
>CALJNJ010000323.1 GCA_937981945.1 uncultured Caulobacterales bacterium
CGGCACCAAGCTTGCCTCAACCATGATCGAATCCCTTTCAAGTCTTCCGCAAAACCGGCTGGCCGGGGTCATCGCGATTACGGACGGACAGGTTCACGACATTCCTGAAAACCCCGAAGGTCTCTTGCCCAAGGGCGTTCCTTTTCACGCGCTTATATTGAATGACGAAGAAAGCCGCGATCGCCGGATCAGCGCCATCGTCGCCCCGCGTTTCGGACTGGTCGGCGAGCAAACTGATTTCCAAGTCCGGGTCGATGACCCGGGGCATGAGGGCGAAACGGCAACCATTCAAATCCGTGTGAACGGTGAGTTGATTGCGCGTTTTCCGGCCAGTATCGGCAGCCTCGTTTCAATCCCGGTGACCATAGAGCGCCGCGGCACAAATACGGTTGAGCTCAATGTTGTCGCGGCCGAGGGAGAACTCACGCTCAAGAACAATATTTTTGTCTCGGAGATTTCGGGCATTCGCGACCGCATGCAGGTCTTACTTGTGACGGGAGAACCTCACCGCGGCGGCCGGGCTTGGCGCAACCTTTTGAAAAGCGACCCGGCCGTTGATCTGGTTCACTTTACAATTTTGACCACGCCCGGGGTCAAGGTCACCAATGCCCGAACCACAGAATTGTCATTGATCGCCTTCCCGACCCGTCAGCTTTTTGAAGAGAAACTCGATGAGTTTGATTTGATTATTTTCGACCGTTTTACACGGCGAGAAACCCCCGGACGCGGCGGACGTGCCACGCCCATATTGCTGCCTTATTACATTCAAAACATCGCCACTTATGTTGAAAATGGCGGCGCCTTACTCATGGCAACGGGTCCGGGCTTTGCCGGTGAAAACAGTTTGTACCGTACGGCGCTGGCCGGTGTCCTACCGGCCCGGCCCACAGGCGATATTTCCGAATATGCTTACCGGGCGGAACTGACCGATAAAGGTCGTCGCCATCCGGTCACGTCCTCTTTCTCAGGAACGGACGATCGCAATTGGGGCGAGTGGTTTCGGATTGTCGAAAGCGATGTCCTAAGCGGCCATGTTTTGATGCAGGGCCCCGGGGAAGAACCGCTTTTGATTATGGAAAAAGTCGGAGACGGGCGAGTCGGAATGCTGATGTCAGATCAATCCTGGCTTTGGGCCAGAGGTTTTGACGGCGGCGGTCCCTATAGTGAACTCTTCAGACGGATGGCCCATTGGCTTCTTGGGGAACCGGACTTGGACGCGGAAAAGCTGACCGCCCGTGTGAACGGAGACGAGATTTTAATCGAGCGCTCAACCTTGGGCGACGGCAATCAAAAAGTCATCGTCCGAAAGCCGGACGGCACAGCGGAAACCATCCAATTAAGTGATGCCGGCGACGGGCTTTATCGCGGCGTCATCGCATCAGGCGGTCAAGGCGCCTATTTATTGAGCTCAGGTGATGTGAGTACGGTAACGGCGATCGGAGAACTTAATCCGAAAGAATATGGAAACTTGTCAACGACGCGGGAGTTTCTGGAGCCCCTGGCAAAGCTCAGCGGCGGCGCGGTTTTTGAAACCGGCAACGACATCCCGGAAATTCGCAAAGTTAAGCCGGGCGCAAAAACTTCCGGCGATAATGTGTTGGGCCTGATCGCTAATGATCAATATGTCACGAAAAACTCCAGACGCCGCCCGCTGGCCCCCGGCCTCTTATTCTTTGTATTATCAATTATCTGCCTGGCTTGGGCGTGGCGCCGCGAAGGCCAATAAGAAAACCGTAAGGTTTCCACTGTATAAAGCCGGAGAAACACACGAATATTTGTGATATCCAAATGCCCCAAAAGGATCCGGACCATGACTATTAAATTTGTACTGGCAGCTGTTTGCGCCCTGACTTTAAGCGGATGCGGCGTGGCCAAAACAACGGCCAAAGTCGCGACTTTCCCCTTCAAAGCAGGCTATGAAGTCGTCGAAACAACCGGCGAAGGCGTTTACGCCACGGGAAAATTCGCAGGTAAAGGCGTCTACAACACCGGTAAATTTGCCGGCAAAGGGGTCTACAACGTCGGCAAAGGTGTCTATTATGTGGGCTCTGTCCCCGTAAAAATTACGGATGCGGCTCTGGATACGACCAGTAAAGTTCTCCGAATTACAACCCAAATGGTTGACCTCACAGGTAAGGTTGTGACCGTTTCGAGAGACATTCAGTCCTATGAGCTCGAACGGGAATTGCAGGCCATTAAAGGCGCGAAAAACATTATCAGCGTCTTGGTCGACGCGGTTTAAGCAGCGGATCACATTAATTTGACAGCGCCGGATTTGCCCGCCACCAAAATTTATGTTATATTATGACTTCTTTTAGTCGGAGGACATAATGCGCCATCTTTTCACATCTTTAATTCTGACAGCCGGATTGGTCGCGGCGATTCCCGCATCGGCGAAAACCTATAAGAAGTTTGAATCGGATTTTAAAACTTCCGTATCAGGCGTGAAAGTGGAAGTCGTCATTGATGAAGAATTGGCCTGGCGCGGCGAAAACCTACCCAAAGACCGACGGGATCGCGGCAGTATTCGTAATTTCAATGACGGATTTGCAGGCAATGGATTTTACGGCGACAAGGACCTCGCCCGATTAGCAGAGCGTCTGGAAAACAGATTGGCCGAACGCTTGATGAAAGAAGGCATAGAGGTCAATGAAAACGCCTCTAATGTTTTACGGGTTAAGCTCATTGACGCCAAACCCAATCGTCCGACCTTCAGACAATTGTCTAAAAACCCGTCTCTGTCTTTTAAAAGTTACGGGAAAGGCGGCGCGTCTTTCGAGGGTGAATTACTGTCAGCCTCCGGCGAGTCCAACGGGTCCGTTTCTTATGGCTGGTATGAATATGACATCAGAGACTCATACTACGGCGGAACATGGTCCGACGCGCGAACTGCCATTGATCGGTTTTCCAAGAAAGTCGCCAAGAAGCTGAACTAAGGCACGCCCAACCATTTATGAGTTTGGACACTTAATCGCCATCGCGGATTCGCCAGGCAGTAGTTAAACGCGGCTGTCATATGCTCGGCCTGATTGTCATCATCCAAAGGCTGCAGCGAAAAGTTCTCGAAATCCAAATGCTCGAAATCTTCGGGACTGTTTTCCGCCTGCGGATAAACCAGCTTTAATTCCTGACCTGTCAATTGCACGATTTCCGTGTCGGCTTTCGGACTGACACACAGCCAATCAATGCCTTTGGGCGCCGCTATAGTTCCGTTGGACTCGACCGCAATTTTAAAGCCGGCCGCTTTGAGGGCTGTGATCAACATGCCGTCAAGCTGGAGCAAAGGCTCGCCGCCCGTGCACACAATCCAGGGCTGACCTTTTCCGGCAGGCCAAAGTGACATGCACTGCGCCGCCAGATCTTCGGCCAGATCGAACTTTCCTCCGCCCGGTCCGTCAGTCCCGACAAAATCCGTATCGCAAAATTTGCAAATGGCTTTGGCGCGGTCGCGCTCCAAACCTGACCACAAATTACAGCCCGCAAAGCGCAGAAAAACGGCCGGCAGACCGGTTTGTGCCCCCTCACCCTGGACCGTCAGATACATTTCTTTGACAGCATAAATCATATGTCAAACTGACCGCTTTTATAGTTCGTCCAGCCCTTTGCCCGCAAATCACAAGCGGGGCAAGTTCCGCATCCATATCCCCAATCATGACGCAGAGACCGGTCACCCAAATAACAAGTATGGGTTTCTTCCAAAATAATGTCGATCAGTTCCGCTCCGCCCAGATCTTCGGCCATTTTCCAGGCGCCGGCTTTGCTCACATGCATGAGCGGTGTTTCCAAGATGAAGGCCTTATCCATGCCCAGCGAAATCGACTCCATGGTTCGGTCAAGGGTCTCATGCCGGCAGTCAGGATAGCCCGAGAAATCCGCTTCGCACATTCCGCCGATCAATGTGGTGATGCCGCGGCCATATCCGAGCGCCGCCGCAAAATTCAGAAAGATGAGGTTTCGTCCGGGAACAAAGGTCGAGGGTAAACCATCCACATTGGTTTCGATATTATTATCGCGGGTGAGCGCCGTTTCGCTGATCGTTCCGAGTACCGACAAATCCAGTAAATGATCAGGTCCGAGCTTTTCCGACCAAGACGGCTTTAACCCGGCAACTCCGCGCCGCGCCGCGTCCCGGCATTGCAGCTCTACACTATGGCGCTGATCGTAATCAAACCCGACAGTTTCGACCGCGTCATAGCGTTCCAGCGCCCATGCCAAACAGATCGCCGAGTCTTGCCCGCCTGAATACATTAATAATGCTATGCTTTTCTCAGTCATGGACGGGGCCTATATCCCCTAATGATCGCCCTGTCCGGTGGCACCTTTCTTGCGAGATAAAATATATTCGTATGAAAACGGGACATTTGGTGAAAAAGAGATACGTCATTATGGGGATCGCTGTGGCAGAGCTTCTGACTCTTCCGGCCGCTGCCCATATGTGGGGCGAATATAAAATCCAAAAGAAACCTCATGTGATCGCCGCGATTATCGATGAAAACCCCGGTATCAGCCGCTATTTCGTCAGCAGTGACGGGCCCTTTACCATAACGGCCGACAAGCTGTCGGGACCCGTTCTGACGCGGGTGATCCAAAGCGGCAAAATTGGTGACATTGTATTTGGCGAAAAGGCTCAATTACCGGGTCCGGATCTCAAATGCGCCGAAACTGACACGGATAAAGCGGTCATCTACGCGGCCGATAAGCCAACCATTGTCAGCAAAGGCGAAGTTGTCAGCAATGCCGTTTTGATTACCCTGGTATATGATAAATCGGCGGCGCCAAAATTTGATTTCAAAGCCGGCCACCAACAAACACCCAACGCGCAGGCTTGCAGACCTGTGTAAGATTGGTTTATGCGAACCATAAAAGGAGTTCGCCATGGCCGGATTATATTTTGAAGAATTTATTGTCGGACAGGTCATTTCCCATGAACTGCGCCGAACCGTGACCGAAGCGGATAATATGCTGTTTTCAAATATGACATTAAATCCGCAGCCCCTGCACATCGATTTCGATTTCGCGTCAAAGACAGAGTTTGGGAAACCCTTGGTCAACAGCCTGTTTACCCTCGGTTTAATGATCGGCATATCCGTCAATGACACGACCATCGGCACAACGGTCGGCAATCTGGGTATGAGCGAAGTTAAATTCCCGCACCCACTATTTCACGGCGATACGGTTCGCGTGGAAACTGAGATCAAGGCCGTGAGAGAGAGCAAATCCCGACCGACACAAGGCATTGTGACCTTTGTTCACCGCGCCTTTAATCAACATGATGATTTGGTCGCCTTTTGCGAGCGGGCGGCGCTCATGCATAAAAAGCCCAAGAGCTAGGCTCTATTCCGCTCTTTCAGAAACAATTGGAAAAAGTCACAACTGCGGCCGGCAGTATTTATGCGTTGTGGATATTGGGCGTGGTGTCATTTCTGGAAAGTGCCTTTCTCCCCATTCCTGTAGATGCCTTTTCCCTGCCGGTCATGCTGGCGTCGCGAAAAAGACTTTGGCAGGCAGCCTTGGTAGCCTCGATTGCATCCGTTTTAGGCGGCATATGCGGTTATTTAATCGGCGCGTTTCTGACGGAAACCCTCGGCGCATGGATCATCAATGCTTACGGACTGGAAACAGAGTTTAAAGGCTTTCAAAATCAGTTGGACAGTAAAGGACCGGGGATCATATTTTTCGGCGCCCTCACCCCTATTCCTTACAAAATTGTGGCCATAGCAGCGGGTGTGGCCAAATATAATTTAGCGATCTTCATTGCCGTCTCTGCGCTCGGACGGAGCCTGAGATTTTTTGGCATTGCGTCAACCGTCTACTTATTTGGTCCGGCGTTTATGCGGCTGACCAAAAACCATACGGGGCTGGTGCTGGCCACCCTCATTATCGGCACGGCCGCCGGGTTCGCCGCTCTGTTCTTCTTATAAAAAAACCCGCGCTCAAGGCGCGGGCAAGGAGTGAAATTGTACCGCTTCTTAGAAAGTCGTTCTGAGAGTCACGCCATATTGGCGCGGCGGTGCAAGGAAGGCTGAACGGGAATCGCCCTGCAGCGGCGTATTAAATGTAATACTCCGTGTCAGTTCATCCGTGAGGTTCAGTCCCCATAATTCCAGAGAGACACGCTCATTTGGCATCATAAATCCAATACGCGCGTTTACTTTCGTAATGCCCTTTTGCTCATCGAGAGGATTAAGAACGCCGACAGCTCTTTGGGGCTGTGTCGATGTTCTGCGGCTTGTGGAGCTGTTTAGGTTAACATTGGCCAATAGTCCCCATCCGGTATCCTTCAGCGGACCGTCATAGGTCATACCCAGAACGCTTGTGACTTTCGGGGCGTTGGTCAGCGAAAATCCGCAAAGTGTTATGGCCGGAATAATCGTCCCGCCGCGATCACAATCGTCTCCATAAGCGGCGTCCGCATAAGTGACGCCGGCGTTGAGGTCAAAATAATCGGACAAGCGCGCATTAAGTTCAGCTTCCACACCTTTGGACGACACGTCATCCACATTGAAAGTTTGGAACTGAGTGCCCGTAAACTCGAGGACTTGGAAGTTATCCATTGTCGACCAGAAACCGGTCACGTTCAAACGAACCCGTCCGTCGGCCATTGTAGTCTTCAGACCCAATTCATAGCTGTCGATTTCCTCGGAGGCGAATTGCGGGCTGGCGCCGCCGGCTGCAGCCGTCGCATCCAAGTTAAAGCCGCCGGCTTTATAGCCGTGACTGAAACTGCCATAGACCAAGAGATCATCGGTCAGATCATAGTCAGCTTTGACCGTATAAATGAGCTCGTCATCTTTGAAGGTTTCGTCAAATGTCGCCGGTAAGAAGGCTATCCCCAAAGCAGGTGCCGCAAATGGGAAACAGTTCAAAAAGACGCCCCCATTAAGAGCAGCCGGGTTTGTCAGCGTTCCCGCAACAACAGGTCCGAATTGAGACAAAGCCGCAAATGCGCCCGCCGGGTCTGCACCGATAGCGCCGGCCAAAGTGAAGCCGGCTAAACAGG
This sequence comes from uncultured Caulobacterales bacterium, assembly GCA_937981945.1. Taxonomy (GTDB): domain Bacteria; phylum Pseudomonadota; class Alphaproteobacteria; order Caulobacterales; family Maricaulaceae; genus JACOMS01. Next base: position 7,001 of record CALJNJ010000323.1, read on the forward strand.
CATCATTGCTGGCATTGGGCTGGGTGAAATTCGCATCTTTCGTGTCCTTATTGTAGCGGACACCGACCGTTAAATCGAGGTCATCCGTGACCGAGAAGATATTGTGCGTAAAGAGCGACATTGTTTCGGCGTCCTGATGAAACAAATTCTCAGCAAAGGCACCGTCAGAGCTGATCGGCACGAAAGCGGCCGGATCCGGCACGCCGCCATTGCCGGCTGCACTACCGAAGAATGCACCGCCCGCAGATACCAGGCCTAAAATAGCCGGGCTGCCGAAATTGGCCAGCGAGACGCTGCTGGAGTAATCAGGGCCCAAACGCAGGGTAAAGTTCTCATCAATGGTTTCATTGGCGTAGAAACCGCCGACCAACCAATCCAGCTTGCCGTCCATGGCATCGCCTTGGAAACGAAGCTCACCTGTGATGGTTTCAATATCGTCAGACAAGGCCGGAACGCTATATTGCAGGCTTCCGTTAAAGTCCTGCTGTGTCGAAAACGCGCCGTAGTCACGATATGATCCGATTAAGGTCATATCGATGTTGCCGAAACCATGATTGACCTCGGCGGACACGCCCATGGAGTCAGAGCCATTGCCCCATTCCTGGTCGTTGAACAAACGCTCTTCCAGACTGTCTTGGAAACCGACGGCCGGGAATAATGTCGAAGTTGCAGCGCCGAGGTTCGGGCTGGTGGTCAAAGTGACCGCTGCACAACATTTTTCGTCAATTTCCGAGTAATCAGCAATCACACGAACCGTTGTATTATCCGTCGGCTCGAACAAAGCTTGCCCTTTGATCAGGAAACGGTCTTTGTCGTGGCTCTCAAAATCAGGATTGATCGTGCTGGTCAAAAATCCGTCCCGGCTGCGATACGCGCCGTTTACGCGAAATGCCAGATCATCAGAGGCCGTGAAATTCACACCGGCTTTCACATTGATCAGATTAAAATTACCATAGGTGAAATCCGCATAACCGCTGGTCCCGTCAAAATCAGGCTTTTTGGTGCGAATATTAAGAGCACCGGCGGACGTGTTACGTCCGAAAAGCGTCCCTTGCGGTCCGCGCAAAAGCTCAAGGGCTTCAATATCGGTCAATTCACCGAGGGCAACACCCGGACGGGACTGATAGACGCCGTCAATAAAAACACCGACAGAACTTTCCAGACCGATATTATTACCGGTTGTACCCACGCCGCGAATACGGATCGACGTCCCTTGTGTCTCCGTCTGTGACGATTGAATATTAAAACCGGATGCGACGCTCTCCAGATCTTTAATACTGGTGACGCCTTGATTTTCCAATTGCGCCGGCGAGACCACCGTAACGGAAATCGGAACTTCCTGAACGCTGGTCGCACGCTTCGTCGCCGTGACGATAATCTCGTCCTCATACTCTTGTGCGATTGCGGTTCCCGCAGCTCCGGATAAAATAACAGCCGCTGATGATACCGCAGCCAAAAGCCTAGTCTTAGACAACATAATTTCCTCCCCAGGATAATTTTGGTTGTTTTGTTTTTATAACGACAGTTTAGACAGAACAATCCACCGAATGCCATTAAAAAAATTGAATATGAAATTTTTTGCTTATCAAGATTAGAAAACAAGCCATTTTCAACGAGAAAACCCGCGTCAATGACGCGGGTTTTGTAATGTGTGGCTTGTTAACAAGTCTGATTCGTTAGAATTCGACATCTGCTCCGATATAGAGAAGACGCCCTCTCGGATCATGAACTTTGGAATCAAAACCGCCATTTG
>CALJNJ010000324.1 GCA_937981945.1 uncultured Caulobacterales bacterium
AATTCCGGCGACTACAACGACCACAACGACGACGACCACGCCCTCCTCCACGGTCAAAGAGGTCAGCGTCGGCATGCTGCGCGATCATTACCGCAATAATTTTGCCATGGGCGCAGCCCTGTCGGCGCAGCGGGTCATCGCCGGCGATTTATCTGCGGTCTTGGCCAAAGAGCAATTTAACAGCATCACGCCGGAATGGGATCTCAAGCCCAATGCCATGGCGCCGCAAGAAGGCGTTTATGATTTCTACCACGCCGACAAAATCGTCGATTGGGCATTGGATAACGGCCTGCAAGTGCGCGGGCATACGCTTTTGTGGCACGCGGCAACGCCGGAATATTTCCTAAAAGGAAGCCCCAATGAGATCAGAGCCCGTCTGGAAGATTACATCCATACGGTCATGGATCATTTCCGCGGGCGCATCAAAGTTTGGGACGTGATCAATGAAGTGGTCAGCGCGGATATTTACCGCGGCGAAGACGGTGTGGGACCGGACCGCCGCAGTAATTGGTATAATGCGGTCGGCAGCGCCGATTATATAGACTGGGCGCTGCGCGCGGCGCGGGACGCGGATCCGGACGCGATCTTATTCATCAATGAATTTGATACGGAGACACCGATGAAGCGGCAATGGCTGATCGATATTCTGCGCCGCCTCAAAGATAAGGACGTGCCGCTGGACGGTGTGGGCCATCAGTTTCACTTCTTTTTGGATACGGATTACAAACAGGCTCTGGCCGCCATTGACGCCGTGGACAATGAATATATGGGCCTGATCAATCACGCGACTGAGATCGATACATCCTTTTATCATGATCCCGGGTCCTGCTGGCAGTCCTATACAAGCTGTGATGCGGATCTGGGCCCGAGCGCGCCTGAAGATATGCTGGCACAGCAAGCGCAATTACTGCGCAATTTGCTCGATGAGCTGACTTATCGTCCCTCCGTGGAATCCGTTTCGTTTTGGGGCGTTCGCGACAGCGATTCCTGGCTCAACACATCGCCGGTGGAACGTCATAATTTCCCGCTTCTGTTTGACAGAGACGGCCACGCCAAGCCGGCCTTCCACGCGCTCACGGACCCGAACTACGCGATTTAGATCTTTTGCACAAAAATACAAAAACAGACTTGATTCACAGGCAGGCTTACGTCATATAGCGGCACTTCTGCCACGGCAGGCCGTCTGACGGTCTTCTGTATACGCAAATTTGAGCGGGCGTAGCTCAGTGGTAGAGCATCACCTTGCCAAGGTGAGGGTCGTGGGTTCGAATCTCATCGCCCGCTCCATTTTTCTTAAAGACTTGAACAGACCCCTTTTTATAATGAATAATACGGTCGTCTTTAGGAATCCCGTCTGTCGCGACAAAAACTAAACTCAGGCTGATTTGTGGCAAAATATTGCGTCGTCGGCGTCATTTCCCCTCTTCCTATTTCGCGTATTCCTAAAAATGCGGGCGGTTGTCGCGCTTAGCCGGATTGATTCTTGACAGATGAAGCGCCCGTTTCCTAAGCCCGTGACATAACATAATCTGGGAGGAATTATGACCAATACACTTACGCGCATGTCTCAGAGACTCATTTTGGGCAGCGCCATTTTCACCATAATGGCCGGAAGTACGGCTTTGGCGCAAACCGCGCTCGACAATGATACGCCGGTGAGTATTTCCGGCGCGAAAAGTTCTCAGACCGTTTATCAAATCACCTTACCGGACGGCGCGTCCGATCTGACTGTTAAAACCAATGGCGGCAGCGGTGATCTCAGTCTTTATGTGAGCGCCGATACCGTGCCGACCACGTCGTCGGCCGATTGCAGCTCTACTAAGCGCAAAAATAATGAAACCTGCAGTTTTTCAGGGGCTCAAAGCGGGACATTTTATGTGATGATTGCCGGAGAGCGTGCCTATAGCTCGACCCTGACGGCCGGCTATACGGATGTGGTCGCACCGCCGCCCCCGCCGCCGGAGCCGGAGCCCTTCAACGTGGCGAAGATTGCCGGCATCGGCGATTCCATAACCATGGCCTTCGGCGCGGATTGTTCCGGCAATGTTTGGCTTTGGGATTTGGCCTGTCTGCTGGCCGGGGATCAACCGGAGCACAGTTGGTTTGACGGCTGGTCCTCAAATGTCGAGAGCGTTCACGACAAGTTCAAAGCACTGGACAGCGAAATCGCCGGCAATAAAAACGCCGCCGAGTCCGGAGCTGAAATGCTCGGCATCGGCAATTCCAATCGGAATTTCTTTGATCAGGCCAATGTCGTCGTGTCCCAAGCCGTGGTGGCCGACCATGTTGAAATTCTGCTGGGCGGAAATGATATTTGTAATCGGGACTGCACAAGTTCCCGCAATTGCAATAACCCGCTTTACACGGAAAGCGAATGGCGCGGCGCCGTTCGGGCCGGCATGGATGTTCTGATGGACGGCATGCCCGAAGGCGGGACCGTGGTTTTAGGGTCTGTTCCGAAAGTGCAAAATTTGCGGGATGCGGGTATTAATAAGGAAACCGGGTTTTTGGCCATTAATTGTCAATCGGCTTGGTCCACTTATGATATTTGCCGCGTGGTAACCGCCGGCGATCGTTATAATGGTGAGCGCTTATCCCGCCGTCATTCAGCCATTGCCTCAGCACAACAAATTTATAACCGAGTGCTGCGCGAAGAAGCCGAAGCCTATAACAGCAATGCCAACGGCAAAAACAGCCGCGGTATTGAAGTGGTTTCGGAATATGTGGATGAGTCCACGCCGACGGCCGGAACATTCGATTTCACCGCTGATAATATTAACGGTGCCGATTGTTTCCACCCGAATGTGGCGACACACTCAACCATTGCGGACTTCATGTGGGCAGCTAACCCCGAGAAGTAAGTCATTACAGGATTAGGAGGAGCCCTCTTGCGTTTCGCAGCCCTATTGCGTTTCGCAGGAGGGCTCC
>CALJNJ010000325.1 GCA_937981945.1 uncultured Caulobacterales bacterium
CCATTGAGGTCCTGAATAGCAGACGCGCGGGTATCTTGGGTTATATAGTCTGAAGACAACACATCAGCCGGCCATTTTTTCCAGGCCAAATTGGCCTCTGACAAACGGCTGCCGAATGAAATGTCGCCGGCGGCAACCAAAACATCAGCGTATTGTACAGCCTCAACAACAGGTTCAGCCGCGACCGGCACTACGGGTTGCGGGGCGGGTTGACCCATCTTTCTGATTTGAAAGAAAAGTGCGGCGGCAAGCACCATCATGAGTATCGCAATGATAAGGCGACGTTTATCCATTTTACTGCCTTCCCCTAAACCGGTCTTAATCAACCCTCTTGTAAGGGCCGAATTCATAAAGCATGGTTAATTTTTAGGAATCTTCGGCAAAGAAATGGTTAACGTCAGTGCGTTAATGTGACTGCGGCCTTAAAAATCTCACTTTGTGGCAGTGTTGCGAGGGCTCCGATGGCCAAAGCGATGCCATAAGGCATGTTTTTCTCTTGTTTGACCAATTTGTGCAGCCATGGCGCCGTCAGGCGATCCGCCGGTACAAAAGCGCGTCCGCCCAAGATCATCATCGCAATGACGCCCCCCGCTAAAGTCGTGTATATAATATAAAGACCCAAATCGCTCCATTGCCACCAAAAGGCCGTTGCGGCCATAAGCTTGGCATCACCGCCGCCGAGCCATCCCAGCGAAAAGATCGTAAAGCCGAAAACCAATACGGTCAGGCCAACAAGTATATGTTCGCCGAATATTGGCCATCCCTGCCAAACAAAAGGGGCTATGAGAAAAAAGCAAACCAATAACAGCATGCTTATCTTATTGGAGATAATCATGGTCAGTGCATCATTTCGCGCCGCGAACAACATTGTGAACGTGAAAATTGCAAAGATGATAAAACCGATAACCATTCTGACCTCTTTTTATATGGCTTCGGTATACAGGATTTGGGTTAATACCCCGTTTCCAAAAAAAAAGAGTTGCTCCGTTAGGAGCAACTCCAAATCTTTTACTAAGTGTCTTAGATTAAGACAGGTTAGCAGAGATGTCGTTAAAGCGTGCGCTCAAGCTGTTACCAACAGCTGAAACAGCAACGATGATAGCAACAGCGATCAAAGCAGCGATCAGACCGTATTCAATAGCAGTCGCACCAGATTCGTCTTTAATAAAACGTGTAACCAATTTTTGCATAACTTAACTCCCACGTATGCGTTTGGTGAGGAATTTTCCTCAGCAGGGCCAGTCCCTGTTGTGAATGTTTATACGGGGAGCCCGTTACGATCCGCTTAAACAACGTGGTAAAAAAACCATTTATTTTTTCGGCCTGTTTTGAGGCAAATCCTGAAAAATAGGGCCCTATATATAATAAAGACAATTAAACGGGTCTTCACCTGCGTTTATCCCGGATTTGTAAACCCTTCATTCACTAAGTTACGCGAATACTATGATAAATTATTATTCGGGATCCGAAGGAAATCACTATGTCCTTAGCAAAATTAGGCGGATACAGTTTGTTGGCAACGGCGCTAACCTGCGGCACAGCCTTAGCCGGCAGCATGGCAGGCACTTATAGTGTCGAACTCAATAAGACAGAAATTGTGCGTTTGAGCGAGCCGGCATCGGCAATTGTTATCGGAAATCCGAAAATTGCGGATGTATCCGTTCATTCCAGCGATATTGTTATGGTTGTCGGCCGCGGATACGGTCAAACGAATTTATTGATCCTCAACGGCGCCGGTGACACGATCGTGGATGCGGATATCCAGGTCACAGGCTCATCGGCTCCCGGCAATGTCAGATTATATAGCGGCAGAGATCGCGAAACTTACAGCTGCGCACCTTATTGCCAGCCCTCCCCTATTCTTGGCGACAATGTTACCTTTATTTCCGTCAATACGCCCGACGCACCTGAAATTCAGTCAACGCCAATTGTCGGGCCTCGCAATATTCCGCAAAATATCATCGGGATCGCGGTTGAAGAAGAACCAGATTTCGCGCCTGAAGATCCGCGTCGTCCTTACTATCCTGAGTAATCCGTAAAGGGTTTCTTAACCCTGATTATTTGCCGAATTTAAATCATTTTATTCTAAAACCCCCTCTGTTTCGTGGGGAATGAAGAATGATAAGATTTAAATATTGGCTGAAAAGACTCCGTAAAGAAGAAGAAGGCGCGACGGCGATCGAATTTGCGATCTTGGCGGTTCCTTTTTTGGCGCTGCTGTTCTCAATTTTTGAACTGGCTGTCGTCTTCTTTCTGAGCTCGACATTGACTCACGCCATGAATGAGGCAGCCCGTGATATTCGCACCGGTGAGTTCCAAGCTCTTTGCGGTGATGCAGCCAAGTTTAAAGAAGAAGTTTGCAAGAATATGAGTTCGCTGGGTGATTGCAGCAATCTTCGGATCGATGTTGTGACCTCACCGTCCGGTCGTTTCCAGCCCAATCTTTTACCGGCCACGCCGACAACAGAAGATCCGCTTAACCCGGGCAATCCGCAAATTTTAGCTGATACTTATCTGAACACTCAAGCGCGTGCCGTGGTTGTGGTCAGAGCGCAATATTATCATCCCCTGGCCTTTCCGGGGCAATATACACGATTGTCCAATCAAGTGGGTAATCGCCGCGTTATCAACGCGTCCACGGCCTTCAGAAATGAACCGTTTCCTGCAGGAGCTTGTCCGTAATGCTTATCCGTAAATTAAATACAGGTTTGAAAAAACGCCTTCCGGCCCTTGATCGTCTGTCCAAAGACAATTCAGGGATCGCCGCCATCGAATTCGCCTTTGTTATGCCGGTTCTGATCGGATTTTACTTTGGTATGACCGAAGTCACTATGGGAATTATCGCCGACCGCAAAGTCGATCACGCCACAAGTGTAACGGGCGATTTGGCCACTCAATTGCCGACGCTCGATGCTGTTGAACTGTCTGATGTGATGACAGCGGCTTTGGCGGTTCTTGAAGTCCCGTCATCCCGAATCAACGAATTATCCATCGAACTGAACAGCTATCAAATGATGAGTGACGGCACGGTCAACCAAGTTGGATATGCGCGATTAGGTCCGGCGATCTCAGCAGGCGGGCCTGCCATTTATGATCCGTCCGGTCTAAGCGATCAATTGTTTAACGCCCAGTCGGGTGTTGTTGTCGCGCGGATGAATTATACTTATACGCCGACGACTTTGTTCTTCTTGGATAAGGTGACGTTTTCAGAAACTTTCATCATGAAACCGAGAAAGTCTATTTCGGTTCCGTTTGATCAAGGCGGACAGACCAATTTTACCTGCACGGCCGCTACGAACTTAACGGTCAGCTGTAACCCGACCTAATTCAGGTAATTTTCGAAAATTTTCCGGCGGACGGGCGCGCTGATCTTCAGCGTGTCCGCCAGATAGGTCTCAAAGTCCCCCATAGCGCTCAATGAGGCGCTTAGAAAATCAGGGTCAACACCAAACATCGGCCGCAGCGCGTCCGGCTTAATTTCCCGTCCGAAACGCTCGCTCATAAATTTGGAGGCGGGCTCTAAGAAATACTCAACATCAACAGCCTTCATGGTGAGCATATAATCTTCCATGATTTGGTCCGGCGACACGCCTAATGTATTGAGGATTATGGCCGCCAATGTCCCTGTCCTGTCCTTGCCGGCGGCGCAGTGGATGACCAGCGGATCACCGGTCTCAGCCATTTGATTTAATGTGTCTGAGAACAGCTTTACAAAATTGGGATCATGAGACCGGGCCGTATAAGATTTGATCATATAAGCCTTGGCATCACCAGCCGTATTGAGCTTTTCCTTTAAGAACATTTCATGGGGGGCAAATTCGGGAACCTCCCCATCTCCGTCGGCCAAAGTCATAACTTTGACGGGAGTCTCGCCGGGGTAAATATTGGGCTGGCGTTTACGCTCGGGCGCATGGCGCAAATCCACGAGCAGACCCAAATTCAGACCGTCCAAAAAAGCCTTATCGTCATCCGAAACTTCGGCAAAATGCGCTGCTCGATAAAGGGAACCGGACTTTATTTTAGCGCCGGAATGTGTGTCATATCCCCCGAAATCTCTGAAATTTCGAACAGATTTAAGGGGGATTATTCGGTCCATAACTTGGTCTAACTGACCGCATCTTCGGTGGATTTACGGGTTTGCAAATTCTCAAACTGAGCCCAAACACCATCATCTCCGTGCCAAGCCCCCTGGGTCGCGCCTTTGGAATATTCCGTGGCCCGCGCTTCGAAGAAATTGGCATGCTCAACACCGTTGAGGATCTCCGTCAGCCACGGCAGCGGGTGATGCTTAATGCCGTAAACTTTCGGAAGCCCAAGCTGTCCGAGGCGCCAATCGGCAATATAACGGATGTAACGCTTAATATCTTCGGCGGTCATGCCTTCAACAGGTCCAAGTTCGAACGCGAGATCGATAAACTTATCTTCCATGGCCACTACGGTTTTACAACAATCAACGATATCGTCAGCGACAGCCGGTGTGACGCAGCCGGTTTCCTTGGCAAAGGTATGGTAAAGTTTGATCATACCCTCACAATGCAGACTTTCGTCACGGATTGACCAAGTTACGATCTGGCCCATCCCTTTCATTTTATTCAGGCGCGGGAAGTTCATCAGCATCGCAAAGGATGCAAACAACTGAAGCCCTTCGGTGAACCCCCCAAACATGGCGACAGTTCGCGCGATATCGGCATCAGTCTCAACGCCGAATTCCTGCATGTAATTATGCTTATCCGCCATGGCTTCATAATCCATAAAGGCGGAAAATTCAGAATCCGGCATGCCAATGGTTTCCAGAAGCAAAGCATAAGCAGCGATATGGATGGTTTCCATATTCGAAAACGCCGACAGCATCATTTTGACCTCGGTCGGCTTAAAAACACGGGCATAACGCTCCATGTAATTGTCATTTACCTCAACATCGGATTGGGTAAAAAAGCGGAAGATTTGGGTCAGCAGGTTTTTTTCATTATCCGTCAGATTGGTTGCCCAGTCCTTACAATCTTCACCGAGCGGGACTTCCTCCGGCATCCAGTGAACTTGCTGTTGCTTCTTCCAAAAATCATAAGCCCAAGGGTAACGAAACGGCTTATAGCTGTGCGACGGCACTAACAAACCTGATGTGGTTCTCTGAAATTCTTTTTGCTGTCCCATAATTAGTCCCCGGATAATGAATCACTGCGAACTACATCACTATATATTGGGAAAAGATTTGCCAAGACATCAATATCCGGTGTTTCAAGTTTTTTCACTTAAAAACGGCCACTGTCTGTTGATAATTGGGTTTTCAGACCGATTTTCGGATTTAGCGGCGCCAGGTAAATGACAGGGCGGCGGCATCTTCGGAATAGCTCGTGCTTTCCATATTCTTTTCATTGCCGAAAGACGTCACTTCACGGCGGAAATAACCCAGAGAGATATCCGTTGAATTGCCCAGTCTGTAGCCGACACCTGCCTGCGCGTCACCGACGATAATGCGGTCCTGCAGATGGAAGTCGCCCACTTGGACTTTTCTGAAACTATTGGGCGCATATGTGACCGCTTCGGCGTCAGCGCCGGCGAACATATACCATTTATTGGATTTCAGTTCTTCGCCGTCTTTCAAATCATCGCCAATACGCACAAGCGCGCCAACCAGCGCGCTGGACGTTCCGTCGTCAAATCGCATGGACGCACGGGGCGTCAATTCGATATCAAGTCCGGTATCAATAGATGCGGTCAAAGATTTGGAAATTTTCATGTCCAGCTGCTCAGTTCTGGTCAAACAGGCCTCTTCGCCGGATAAACAAGCCGCGTTCGACATGTCCAAATCAAAGATCTGAGAGCCGATACTTTCCGTCGGCAGCTCAATGGGTCCGTTCAGACCCGACAGATCCGTTTGGTCGGCATAAGGGGTTTCCACATTGAGACGAAACCCGTCCGTTTTCGAACTTTCAGAGGCTGAATCCTGAGCAAATGACGGGGTTGAGGCCAAGAGAGACACAGCGATAGCGGTCAGGCACAAGGCCGTCTTGCTCTTCACGCTATGGAATTGTTCTCTCATCTCATCCTCAGTCTTAGCGCCTATTATAGCACAGATTTTGACTAAAATCAGGCCGATAAAACAGTGGTTGCAAATAAAACCGTTTTAACATTAACGCAAGCTGAAGAAACATTAACGGCAAATAAAACAAATCTGTGTGACAGAAATCACACAGTTTTATTAAGATTCAAGCGTTTAAAGCCCGGAATCACCGCCCTTCACACAGATGAAGATTAGCGCGTACAAGCAGTGACGGCATCATCATGGGTCAGGACACAAATCATGATTTGGGCCCGTTCCTGACCATATTCCAGGACCAAAAGCTCTCGATATGTTGCCCATTTGTCAGCGCTGTCGGCAATTGCGGCCTCCACCGCCCGCTTGAAATTGTCATTGATTTCACCGCGTCCCGTTTGGCCGCTTGCGATAATTGGATCGATTGTGCCGGTATCCTTATTGAGATCCAAATGCCGAACTCGGTGGGCGCCGCTCTGACCGTATAAACAACCTTTTGATTCATCCCGGTAAGAGGCATTGTCAAAACATCCCGAGATCAATCCCATGGGAAAAACAGGGTTTGAGGCGCGCAGGTTCAGCCAGGGCGAAGGTCCGTAATGTCCGAGACCGGGCGGATTATCGACGCTGATCGCCCGCGAATAATCAGGGACATCAACCCAATTGCTATGGGAATAGAAATCCTGCGATGCATGTAAAATACGGCCCATATGGGCGAGAATATTACATTTTGCACGGCCGTGACGGCTGCCTTTGTAAACACAATCAACGGTCATAGAGACGTGCCGGGATTTGATTTTGTTCTTGGACGTCACGAGTTTTCGCGCGTCCCGAACCGCATGATGAAGATTATCAATCATATAGTCCCGGCATTCCGTTAAAACGGCTTGGGCCGTTTGCGCAGATTGCGGATAGCCCCGCAGATCATAAAAATCGCCGCCGCTGCAATGGGCGTAGGATTTCAGCAACCCCCGGCCGCGATCCGGCGCCCCGACAGCGCCAAACGTTCCGAATTTTCCGGCCAGACTGTCCAGAGTTTTTGGCTCAAAACACGCCCCGAAGGCCGACATACTACGGCAGGCCAAGGCTCGTCTGGTGATCCGGCCATGTTCGATATCCTGTCCCAAGACCCTGACCGTCCCAAACGCATATCCCGGCGCCGGCGCGCTCAAAACCAAAAGAGCCAAACCACCCCAAAGGGCACAAATCTTTGCCCCAAGACCTGTCATTGAAATCTTCATGAATTTATCCCCCTCGCGCAAACTAAAGTTTGTACTTGCTCAGGGCTGTCAAAAGACATTTTGGATGCGCCAATCCCCGTTTATGGACTAAAGGGCTATGGGTTTGAGGCCCAAAGTCAAGGAGATTAAAAATTCGGTGCAGCTGTCAGCGGCGCAAAATATGCGCCGCCGAGAATTGTAACTTCCGGCTATTGGCAGGCAATGCACTCTTCGTAATTTGTCGGCGCTGCCTTTTGCATGGCAGCCTCCATTTCATTGGCCGGCTTATCCTCTGCCCCGGCAAATGATGCCCGCTGAACGGATTTTGAGCGGCAATAATACAGAGATTTGACGCCCTTTTCCCAGGCCGTCCAGTGCAGCATATGCAAGTCCCACTTATCCACGTCACCCGGAATGAAGATATTGATGGATTGTGCCTGACACACATAAGGCGAACGATCAGCCGCATGTTCGATGATCCAGCGCTGATCAATTTCAAAAGCAGTTCTGAAAACGGCTTTTTCATTTTCATCAAGCTCATCCATGTGCTGAACGGAACCTTCATTTTCCAAAATTGAGCCCCATACTTCTGCCGTGTTCAGACCTTTTTCATCCAGTAAGGCTTCAAGGAATTTGTTTTTCACCGTGAAAGAGCCGGACAAAGTCTTATGGGTATAAATATTGGCCGGGATCGGCTCGATGCCCGCAGATGTACCGCCGCAAATGATCGAAATCGACGCGGTCGGCGCCACGGCCATTTTATGAGAAAATCTGGCATTTGTGCCGACGTCAGCCGCGTCAGGACAAGCCCCGCGCTCTTCAGCCAATTTAACGGACGCCGCATCGGCGCCGCGGCGGATATGCCGGAAGACCCGATTGTTAAAGGATTTTGCCATGGCGCTTTCAAACGCGATGTTTTTACCCTGCAAATAGCTGTGGAAACCCATCAGGCCAAGCCCGACGGAACGCTCGCGCATGGCTGAATATTTGGCATCGTCCATTTCGCTCGGCGCGCGCTGAATGAAATCTTCCAGAACATTATCCAGGAAGCGCATGATATCTTCGATGAAACCTTCTTCGTCTTTCCACTCATCCCACTTTTCAGCATTGACGGAAGACAGACAGCAAACGGCCGTACGTTCTCTGCCGAACCGGTCTTTACCGGTCGCCAGCATGATCTCGGAACACAGATTGGACTGCTTGACCCGCAGGCCCTGATCTCTTTGGTGCTTGGCTAAAGCTTCATTGACCGTATCGGAGAAGACCAGATAAGGCTCGCCGGTTTGCAGGCGCATTTCCAGAATTTTCTGCCAGAGATAGCGCGCATCGATTGTTTTGATAACTTCATCTGTTTTCGGAGACCGCAGACCGAACTCTTTGCCGTCGCGAACCGCCATCATAAACTCATCGGACACGTTCAGACCGTGGTGCAGGTTCAGCGATTTACGGTTAAAGTCACCGCTTGGCTTCCGGATTTCCAAAAACTCTTCGATTTCCGGATGATGGATGTCCAGATAAACGGCGGCTGATCCGCGGCGCAGTGACCCTTGAGAAATGGCCAATGTCAGACTGTCCATGACCCGAATAAACGGGATGATACCTGATGTTTTGCCGGCTTTGCCGATTTTCTCACCAATAGAGCGAACATTGCCCCAATAAGTTCCGATACCGCCGCCATTGGAGGCCAGCCAGACATTTTCATTCCAAATATCAACAATGGAATCCAAGCTGTCATTGACGGAATTCAGGAAGCAGGAAATCGGGAGACCGCGCTCTGCACCGCCATTTGAAAGGACGGGCGTCGCGGGCATAAACCAAAGCTTTGACATATAGTCATAAACGCGCTGGGCGTGCTCTGCGTCGTCACCATAAGCTTCGGCAACGCGGGAAAACATGTCTTGATAGGACTCACCCGGCAGTAAATAGCGATCAACCAATGTCCGCTTACCGAAATCGGTCAGAAGTGCGTCCCGGCTGCGATCTTGTTTTACTTTTCCGGCGGCGGCGGCTTTTACATGGCGCGGCTTGCCTATTTTGTCCGTTGTCGGCTCTGTTTGAATTTGTGATTGTTCATATTCCGGCATGACTTCCGCCAACCCGTCATTCAAACTTTGTTCCGACATAATATTCCCCCTTTAAAAGACACCGGGTGCCTCTGCGCCCTAATTTTTAACCCAAAAAATTCCCTCGCGCGCCTGAGGCGCGTGACGTTTTTTAATGTTCGAAAATGTAATCTTTTGGATTACTGAACTATATATAGTGTTGATTTGCTCACTTACGTCAACACCTTGTGTAATAAAAAAGGAAATTTTTTGTTAACGAGGTGTTAAATACGGGTTTTATTTGTGAATTTTTTATAACGCTCCCGAGACGATGTCGCAATCGCCCTGCCCGCTCACTATATAAAATACTAATTATAGGCGAGCATGAGTCGCCAAAACAACCGAGAGACCGTGATTTGAAGATATTATTGGTAACCGATGCCTGGACGCCGCAAATGAACGGTGTCGTGCGAACTTTGACCAAAACCGTCGAAGAATTACGCCGGGCGGGCCATACGGTCGAGGTGATCGCGCCCTCTGACGGATATTGGACCATGCCCCTGCCCACCTATCCGGATATCCGCTTGGCGCCCTTTGCCAAGCCGGATGTGGAGAAAAGAATCATACGCTTTGGCCCCGAAGCCATTCACATCGCCACGGAAGGACCGCTCGGTCAGGCCGCCCGCAGCCTGTGTATAAAATGGGGCATGCCGTTCACCACCAGCTATCACACAAAGTTTCCGGAATATATTAAGGCCCGCCTGCCCTTTGTGCCCCTGTCGGCAACCTATAGCTTTGTCAGAAACTTTCACAATAGCGGCGGGCGGGTCATGGTCACCACACCCTCAATGGTGGAATTTTTAAAAGACAAAGACTTTAAGAACCTGGCGCCCTGGGCCCGGGGCGTGGACATGGAGCAATTCAGTCCGGACAAACGGTTTTCCCCGGATGATATCTATAAAGATCTGCCCAGACCCGTTTTCTTAAACGTCGGACGGGTGGCCGTTGAGAAAAACATCGAGGCCTTTCTGGATCTGGACCTGCCGGGTTCCAAAGTCGTGGTGGGCAAAGGCCCTCAGCTGGAGGAGCTTAAAAAGAAATATCCTGATGTGGTCTTTACGGGCGCAAAATTCGGCGAAGACTTGGCCCGCTATTACGCCGATGCTGATGTGATGGTGTTCCCGTCCAAAACCGATACGTTCGGTCTTGTGATTATCGAGGCCATGGCGACAGGAACTCCGGTGGCCGGCTATCCGGTTTCAGGCCCCATCGACATTATACCCGGCAGCGGCGCCGGCATTATTTCAGATGATTTGCGGCAGGCAACTCTGGACTGCCTGGAGATTGACCGCGCCGTCCCTGCCGCCCATGCGGTCAATTACAACTGGGAAAAAGTCTCGGCCACGTTCTTTGATTTACTGACACCGGAATATGAACCGACGGCCCGGAAGCGCTGGCGGCGCATAAGGCGCGTGGCAAAGATTGCCGGATCACCCTATCATTTGACCAAGAAATTAGTGCGCAAGACCTCAAGGGTGCTGCGGGGAAAAGCTTAGCGTTTAAAATATGCCAATCTTCCACTACCTTCAAGAGCGACCAATTCCCAACCCTGACGTCCCCATCTATTGAGATCTTCTTCCATTGCCGCGGCGGTTTTTTCCAACCCGATTCCTCTCGGCTTAAGTACAACCAGCTTATATTCCCAATTTTTCTCTCTCATGATTTATCCTTCTGTTTGTCGGCCTCAACAGGCTCAGCCGGCCTTTCTTTGAGCCGACCTTTAGCCCGGAGCGCGTCCCTCAGCACATATTCTATTTGCGCATTAAGAGACCGCAGCTCATCATCAGACCAACGCTTCATGGCCGTCAGGACATCCGCGTTGATCCTAAGAGGGTATGATTTTTTCTCCGGCAAAGCGGCGCTCTAGTAGAGCGTCCCCGTATTCACGACCGGCTGGGTAGCTTTGTCGGAACACAGGACAACCAAGAGGTTGGATACCATGGTTGCTTTGCGTTCTT
The DNA here is from genome assembly GCA_937981945.1 of uncultured Caulobacterales bacterium. Classification (GTDB taxonomy): domain Bacteria; phylum Pseudomonadota; class Alphaproteobacteria; order Caulobacterales; family Maricaulaceae; genus JACOMS01. The sequence goes on from CALJNJ010000325.1 coordinate 11,315, forward strand.
CATCCAGATCGACAACCCCTTTACCGGACAGCTCAGCCAAAGCGTGCTCGACCATGCCCACGGCGCCTTCAACAATTTTCTGGCGGGCGGCGATAATCGCGCCGGCTTGCTGACGCTGAAGCATGGCCTGTGCAATCTCGGGCGAATAGGCCAAGTGAGAAATCCGCGCTTCGATGACGTTGATCCCGGCTTGGGCCAGCCTGTCCTGAATTTCTTCTTTCAAGCGCTCGGAAATTTCCGCCGGGTGGGACCGCAGGGATATTTGGTCATCTTCATGCTGATCATAGGGATAGCTGGTCGCCATGGCCCGGATCGCAGCTTCAGACTGGATCTGAACAAAGCTCTCATAACTATCCACATTAAAGACGGCTTCGGCAGAGTCCGAGACTTCCCAGACCACAATAGCCGCGATTTCAATGGGTGAACCGTCCAGCTCATTGACCTTCAACTTGCCGCTTTCAAAATTGCGGACCCGCAAAGACACTTTCTTTTTGGAATAGAACGGGTTGTTAAACCGAAGGCCCGGTGTTCTGACCGTTCCGATATATTTTCCGAATAATGACAAAACCGCCGATTGATTGGGCTCGACCTTATAAAGACCGGAAAACCCCAACAGGGTCAGGATAAAAAGAACGATCCCGCCTAAAATCCTTAAAATGTAATCGGTTTTGACGCCGGTAATAAACAAAAACGCAGCGGCGGCCGCCATGGCCAGCAAGAGCATTAAAAACGGAATTCCGCTGACGGATCCTACATTTCTTTCTCTAATTTCACTCATATCTCTCTCCAATTTACGAAAAAATGATATCATTTTGATATCTATTTGTCAATTTGGGAAGCAAAGGTTCAACTTTCAAGGTCTGTACGCCGAATTTATTTTGGGCTATCCTGTCCCGGAGAGAAGGAGAAACCCCATGAGACATGCATTCGCATCAGCCCTGGTTTCAGTGCTGGCCCTGTCAGCCTGTTCCAAATCGGCCGAAACAGTCAAAGAGACAGCAGAAGTCGTCACAAGCGAGACAAGTGAGGCCGTCAAGGAAGCCGTGAAAACAGTTACGGCGCCGTCACTGGCAGACATATTGGACGCGCAGCCCGAAACCGTCAAAGCCCGTTATGTTCACAGAAACCCAGAAGCGACGCTCAAATTCTTTGGCGTTAAACCGGGCATGACTGTCGCCGAGGTTTTGCCGGGCGGCGGCTGGTACACAAAAATCTTACTGCCGGCGGTCGGTGATGACGGTTCAGTCATCGGGATCGATTATAATGTGGATATGTGGGCCAAGTTTGGCGGTTTTGTCGACGATAAATTTTTGGAGGCCCGGAAAGGTTGGGCCGACACGTTTATCGCAGATGCCAATGGCTGGAGTGACGCAAGCCCTAATGTCCGCGGTTTTGCCTTTGGCGGATTGCCGGAAGATCTCGAAGGCAGTGCGGACGTGGTTTTAATGGTGCGGGCATTTCATCACATCAACCGATTTGAGCAAGCCCATTTGGCAGAAGCTCTGGCTGATGTGAAAGCGGTTTTAAAACCGGATGGTATTGTGGGCATGGTTCAGCACCGCGCCCCCGAAGATCAAGCTGATGATTGGGCCAATGGCGATAATGGCTATATGAAGCAAAGCACAATTATTCAGCTTATGAGCGATGCCGGCTTTGAACTGGTGGGCGACCCGTCAGAGATTAATGCCAACCCAAAAGATGTCCCCGACGGGGCAGCCGGCGATTCTGTCTGGCGTCTGCCGCCGACTTTGGGGACCAGCCGTGAGAAGCCTGAACTGAAAGCCAAAATGGAAGCGATCGGCGAAACTGACCGTATGACCCTTAAATTTCGCATTAAGTCCAATTAGATGATGCAGGAATTTTCAATGCACAGCGCCGTGTCCGTCCTGGACCGGCTGCTGGAAAACCTGGATCATATGTTAAAATCCGGCGAGGCCAATGCCAAAGACCGCAATATCGAACCGGATGTGTTTCTGACGGCCCGGTTGGCCCCTGACATGTATCATTTGCGCAAACAGGTCCAAGTGATCACCTCACTGGTGAAAAACTGTCCGCACCGTGTGGCGGGCACCGAGCCGCCTGTTTTTGAAGAAACGGAGCAGACCTTCAGCGACCTCTATTCCACCATCGCCAGAGCCAGAGAAGAACTGGCCGGCTTTTCCGCAGACGACCTTAACGGCAAAGAGAACCACGCTTTTTCCGTCAAACTGGGTCCTATGGATGTGGAGT
>CALJNJ010000326.1 GCA_937981945.1 uncultured Caulobacterales bacterium
GGCGATTTCGTAAATCTGCCGCCGGCCTGATTTTTCTGACGACCATAAAAAGCCGCCGTCTTTCAGCGCATATTGATCACTGCCGATATTGAGCCAAGTCTCGCTTGTGTCTTCGTAAAACAGGGATGACTTTCCGGTCGACGGATTGATTTTGTAAAACTTATGGGATTTGTGATCGCGGGATAAAATTCCGGCAAATAGGGAATTGCCGTTGGCGCTCCAAATGACTCGGGTCACATATATATCCGCGTCATCTCCAATATCAGCCCAGACGGTTTCGCCTCCGTCCCGATTGACCACGCCCAGACGAACGGTGGCGTTATCAGTTCCTGCAAAGGGATAACGCTGCGCGATATTTTTGATACCGGCAGCCGTAAAATCCAGACGGTTCTCGATGGCAATCGGGCTTTCATCGATTTGCGTATAAGCCAAACGATTACCCTTGGGCGCCCACCAAAAGCCGGTGTCCCGGTCCAGTTCTTCCTGAACCACAAAAGACGCCGTGGCATTTCGAACGGTCCCGGTCCCGTCATCGGTCAATTGCCGCTCGAGGCCGGTTCGCAAATTCGTGACGTAAAGATTGTCATCGCGCACATAGGCCACATGCTGACCTTTGGGGCTGACCTTGGGGCCTGTTTCAAATCCTTTGGTCGCCGTGACCTGTTGAGATTTTTGAGTTTTCAAATCATATAAATATATGTCGCCGCCGAGCGGGAACATAAGCCGGGTCGGGGAGACCCATTCATAGGCAACAATACCGCCTGCATATTCCCGGGCCCGCTCCCGCCGGTTTTTCTCTTCTTCCGATAAAACTTCCGGCGCGCCTAAAAGGTCCGTGGAACTGACCAGCAAGCTCGCCGCCCCGGTTTCCGGATCATAGGCCCAAAGATCTTGCTGCAGCGCGTCATCATCACGGCCGCGCAATACCGTGATCCGGCTGCCGTCCGGCGAGACCGCCGCAGCGCGCAAAGCCGTACCGTTAAGAGACGGCGAGGCGTAGAGGACATCCGGGGATAAATAGCCTTCGCCGGGATCGGATAGTATAAAGGAGGCCGGAGCCGCGGACACAGAAGCCGCTATTTCAGCAGGCTCAATGTCAGGCACAGGAGCTTTTTGCGTGCAGGCGCCAAGGCCCGACAGAAGAATGAAAGATGCCGTCATTTGCAAGATGGTTTGGCGGGTCATGGAATTGTCCTTTTTTTGTCCTTGAACATAAACTATCGGGAATGCAGGTCGCCTGCAAATGACTCTTTAAGGTAAAACTACATTATAAGTTTTATACTGGCGGAATCGCTGGTCTTATAAGGGATTCCGACGCCAATAAAAAAACGCGCGAAAAAAAATTCAACTTTTTTCGAAGCTAAACGCCCTGCTTAATTAGGTTTTTTTGTGTCAATGAAAAAGAGTCGTAAAAATGCATGTTTTTGTCGTTGACGAGTCAAATTTCAGACGTTTAAAAGGAGCCATCATGGGGTTTAACGGACGTGCCGGTTGAATGGGGGGCACCGTCTAATTTGGGGGAGCATCCGTTTCCCTAACCACATAAAAATATTAATTATTTCAAGGGGTTGGTGGAGACTCCTGAGGTACGGGTTCGGGAGTTTAGTGTGGACGAAGGTTCGCCAAGCGGTGGTGTAGTGTCTGAAATCAAGCCGGATTTATTCACGGGAGAGACTCCGGTCGAGAGTGCTCATAAGACGTGGGCCAAAGTTCAGAAAGATCTCTCTTATGCACTCGGACCAAACGTCCACAGATCGTGGACCGGACGCCTTCACATCAGCGCTGCAAACGAGTTCACAGTGACGTTGACAGCCCCGACCCGCTTCATCGCGTCCAAGATTGAAAGCTCTTATCAAGAAGAACTTCGCCGTCTTTGGAAAAAGCATGACCAGGTCGCCCCGCCCAGAAATATTATGGTCGGTCGTCCCTTTAAAGAAGTCGACAATTCAGCCGCCCGTAAGCCCGTCGTTCCGGCCGGCAGAACCCCCGACAAATTCTTCGAAAAAACACCGGCCGTCGAGACAGGGCACAATCACCGCGCCCGCTATACATTTGATAATTTTGTCGTCGGACCGTCCAATGAATTCGCCGTCGCCGTCGCCCGCCAAGTCGCCAATTTCGATATGGCTCAATACAACCCCATTGTTATTTACGGCGAAAATGGCATGGGCAAAACGCATTTGCTTTACGCTATTCTCGCGGCCACGGAAGCCATGGGCGACAAGAAGGTTTTAAAAATTTCGGGCGAAGAATTCGTCAGCACATTTGTCTCAACTTTGCGCGGAAAAGACCGCAAGGCGATCGAGGCCTTTAAAAACAAAATCCGCAATGTTGATCTCTTAATGATTGATGATGCGCATTTCGTTTCAGGCAAACCGACCAGCCGCGAAGAAATGCTGCACACGCTCATCTCTATGGTGGGCAGCGGCCGTCAGGTTCTGCTCACCACGGACAAACATCCGGATGAAATTGAAGACGCAACACCGCGTCTCAAATCTCATCTCACCAGCGGTCTGGTCTGTAAGATCGGAACGGCGGATTACGAATTACGCGTGCGCATTTTGGACCGTCTCATTTCCCTGCGTCGTCAAAACGGCAATCCGGAACTGACCATGCCGGCCCAGGCCCGCGACCTGCTCGCTGCCCGGATCAATGCAACACCCCGGGATTTGGAAGGTGCTTTCAATCAAGTGGTCGCCCAATCCGAATTCCTCGGAACGCCGATTACCCTGCAATCCATTCAAGAAACATTGGCAGCCGGAAAATATATGTCCGGCATGCGCGTCACCGTTGATCAAATTCAGCGCGCCGTGGCCGATGAATTTAAAATCACCTTGGATGACATGTCATCCAAACGCCGCGCGCGAGCGGTTGCGCGTCCGCGCCAAGTGGCCATGTTCTTGTGCAAGCAAATGACCAAACGCTCCCTGCCCGATATCGGACGCCGCTTTGGCGGACGGGATCACACGACTGTCATGCATGCGGTCAAACGGATCAAGCAATTACGGGCTGAAGATGCCGTTTTGGACAGCCGAATTCGCCGTCTGGAAGATACACTGAAATCTTAGACAAGCGCGCGCAAAGGGCTTTTCTTTTTCGCGTAAAAGGCTAAAGTGATTCCTCAATTAGAGCCCCGTCGGCATTGCTGCGGGGCTGTTTTAACGAGCCTGTTTGGGGAAGTAGATGAAAATTGCCATTGAACGTGCCGATCTTCTAAAGGCATTGGGCCATGTTCAAAGCGTGGTCGAACGGCGAAATACCATTCCGATATTGTCAAATGTCCTGATGACGGCCGCTGACGGCAAGCTGAATTTCGTGGCTACGGATCTGGATATTGAGATATCCGAAAGCACGGAGGCCTCTGTCGATGCACCCGGAGATATTACGGCGCCGGCCCATACATTATATGATATCGCCCGCAAACTGCCTGACGGGGCGCAAGTCTCGCTCAAGATCAATAATGATGACCGGCTTGATGTAGATGCCGGACGGGCTCATTTTACCCTGCCTTTGCTGCCATCCGGCGATTTTCCGAAAATGACAGCAGACGGGTTTACCCATGTCTTTGACATTCCGGCCTCTGATTTGCGCCGATTGATTGATAAAACAAAATTTGCCATCTCAACGGAAGAAACCCGCTATTATTTGAACGGCATCTATGTCCATGCCCATGACGGAGTATTACGCGCTGTCGCCACGGACGGTCACCGTCTGGCGCTGAGTGAATGTGCCCTGCCAAACGGCGCGGCCGGCCTGCCGGGCGTGATTGTGCCGCGTAAAACCGTGGCTGAAATCCGCCGCCTGATCGATAATTCCGACGCTGACATCAATATTTCGGTCTCTGATGCCAAAATACGCTTCTCTTTGGGCAGCGCCATCCTGACGTCAAAGCTAATCGACGGCACTTTCCCGGACTATGAGCGGGTTATTCCGCGTAATAATGACCGTGAACTGGTGATCGACAATAAAGTCTTCGCCGACGCCGTTGACCGGGTCGCGACGATTTCCGCTGAGAAGTCCCGCAGTATCAAGCTGTCATTGACCAAAGATAATCTGTCTTTGCTGGTCAATAATCCCGAAAGCGGTAATGCCCATGAGGATTTAATGGT
>CALJNJ010000327.1 GCA_937981945.1 uncultured Caulobacterales bacterium
CAGAAGGTAAGTTTTGGGCCTGGGTCGGCTGGATTATTTGGCGGGATGAGAAAGATATGAAAAGGCCAATGGCCATGTGGCTCCGCTCGAACAAGGCTGTTGTTTGGATGGACAAATATTATCACGAACTCTCAATTTTGATCCATGCGGGAGTGCCTGCAATCATCTATTTAAGTGTTTGGCTATTAGGCGGCTCTTTGCTTTTAACAGCCCTTTTACACGCCTGTTTTATGATTGGTCGCGCCATTCAGTTTCATGCCACGGTTTACGGCATTAACGTCCTCGGTCATTTACCCACACCGAAATGGGCAGATTTTTGTATGGCGATGCTCACGGGCGGGGAGGCTTTTCATGATCACCATCATGAAGACCCGCAAAGCATTTTGCATTTGCCCAAAAAGGGGTTTTGGAATCGGGTCGCTGATTACAACGGGACGCTTCTTCTGATTTACGAAAAACTGGGCCTTGCCAAAAACTTGAAAATCGCCCCGCAATTTGTACGGGCTGATTAAGCGTCGGCCTCGATCAGACCCGCTTTCCCGGCGGCGGCCATCATGGCTTCCTGCAATTTTTCAAATGCGCGAGCTTCGATTTGGCGAATGCGTTCGCGGCTGACTTCGTAAATTTGAGCCAATTCTTCTAAGGTTTTCGGATCATCCGACAAACGTCGCTCTGCAATGATATGGCGCTCGCGATCATTCAGATCTGCCATAGCATCCTGGAGCAATTCCATCCGGCTGTCATGTTCCTGGGTTCGCGCAAAGACGGTTTCCTGATCGTCGGATTCGTCTTTGAGCCAGTCCTGCCATTGAGACCCGCCGTCTTCGCCGCCAATGGTGACGTTGAGCGAGGCGTCGCCGCCTGACAACATCCGGCGGTTCATTGATGTGACTTCTTTTTCTTTGACGTTAAGCTTGGTGGCGATCTTCTTGACCTGATCCGGCGACAAATCACCGTCATCAATGGCCTTCATTTCGCCTTTCAGGCGCCGAAGATTGAAAAACAGCTTTTTCTGCGCGGCGGTTGTGCCCATTTTGACCAAAGACCATGATCGCAAGACATATTCCTGAATGGCAGCTCTGATCCACCACATGGCATATGTGGACAGACGAAACCCTTTGTCCGGGTCGAACTTTTTAACCGCTTGCATGAGGCCCACATTGCCCTCTGAAATGACTTCTCCAATAGGCAAGCCATAGCCGCGATAACCCATGGCGATTTTCGCCACGAGCCGGAGGTGGGACGTCACCATTTTTTCGGCAGCGTGAGTATCACCGTCCTGCTGCCAGCGCTTAGCCAGGATAAATTCTTCTTGTTTTTCCAGCATGGGAAATTTCCGGATTTCCGATAAATATCGGTTCAATCCCTGCTCAGGCGACAGGGAAACGGACAGGCTTAAATTGCCTGAGTAACCCGCATCTTTAACGGCTGATCCGGTCTTTTTTGCCGGCAGATTTTTTTCTTCTGTCTTTGACATTTATGCCTCCGCGAAAGAAACCATATAGGAAATTCTGCGCAAAATTAAAGATGAGCTCAAAAAAAAGTGAGAATTGAGCCTATAATTCCTCAAGTAAATCCGACAACGCCGCTAAATCCTCGGGAAAAGCAGCCTCAAACGCCATGAATTCTTTGCTGTCGGGGTGGATAAATCCAATCGAATAGGCGTGTAGGGCTTGTCGGTTGAAATTTGAGAGGAAGGTCTGAAGGGCAATTTCGCCGTCACTTTTGCTGGTTTTAAAGGCTTTTTGTTTGCCGTATAGCGGGTCACCGATGAGCGGCGCGCCTTGATGGGCCATATGAACCCGTATTTGATGGGTTCGCCCGGTTTCCAATTTACACTCAATTTTAGAAAATTGCGGCGTTCCCAGTGAGGCTTTGGGCATTTGGCCATACCCCTTCAGGAAGCGATAATTTGTGATGGCGTGCCGCCCCGTTTCAGACGCTTCCATATTGTCCCATGTTCCGCGAACGACAGCTTGTTTTTTGCGGTTATTGGGCGATCGGGCCAAGCGGCTTTCAATACGGCCTTCGCGCGGATTAGGTCCGCCGCGGACAAAGCAATGATAGGTCCGCTCCACACTGTGTTTGGCAAATTGCTTAGACAAATGTTGATGGGTTTTGTCGTTTTTTGCGACCACAAGAAGGCCGGATGTATTCTTATCAATGCGGTGCACGATGCCGGGGCGCATAACGCCGCCTATACCTGACAGACTGTCTTTGGCATGAAAGAGCAGGGCGTTGACCAGGGTCTGATCGGGCGCACCCGGCGCGGGATGAACGGTCATGCCCGCGGGCTTATTGACGACGATCAGATGTTGATCTTCATAGACAATATGGAGCGGGATATCTTGTGCTTCAGGTGTGGCTGCGGCCGGCGGCGGAACTTTGATAACATATCTCATACCGTGCAAGACTTTGGTGGCCGGGTCCGTCACCGGGATGCCGTTGACGTTAACGTCGCCTTTTTCGATTAAAGCTTTGATGCGACTCCTTGAAAGTTCAGTGTTTCCGGCGAGCCATTTGTCCATGCGTAAGCCCTGATCATTATAGTCGGCTTGCCTTAATATTTCGCGGTCGGTCATATCTGTCGTTCTGTTTCTGTGGCGTTTTGGCAACATGTTTAAAAAATTGCACAACTTCCCTTGAATGCGCGCAGGTTAGGGGCTAACCCAACTTTATAACAAGTGCCCTTAAAGGGTACAGGGAGAATATCCAACATTAACTTAGTCCCCGGGGAAATTATGCTAAAAAAAGCCATCCTATTATCGTCAGCGCTGACATTGTCTGCAGCTATTGCTTTACCGGCAGTTGCACAAGAATATGAAGACGAAGTCATCGTTACAGCGACGAAGCGTCAACAAACTTTGCAGGAAGTTCCAGTTGCCGTTAAAGTTACAACAGCTGAAACCATTGAGCGCGCTCAAATTTTGGATTTGAAAGATTTGCAGTCGGTTGTCCCGACTTTGCGAATTCCGACATTCCAAAATGCCAATCAATCAAACTTTATTATTCGCGGATTTGGTAACGGGGCAAATAACCCCGGCATCGAACCGTCTGTCGGTGTGTTCATTGACGGCGTCTATCGTTCAAGAGCAGCCGCGCAAATCGGCGACTTGCCGAAACTGGAACGCGTTGAGGTCATCAGCGGTCCGCAATCGACTTTGTTCGGTAAAAATGCATCGGTTGGTGTTATCAGTATCGTTACGTCAAAGCCGACATTTGATCCTTCGGGGTATTTTGAAGTCGGATACGGCAATTACGATCAGAAGCAGGCACAAGCCTATATTAGCGGCGGCATCTCAGATAGTGTTGCTGTTGCGGTGTCGGGTGGCTTCAATGTCAGAGACGGTTATTTTGAAGGGATCGATGTAACCGATGACGACGGCAATATTCTGTCAGAAACCGGCGATCTGAACGAAAGAAACAGATTTAACCTGCGCGGTGACGTTTTAATTCAGCCCCGTGATAATATGGAATTCCGTTTTATCGCTGATTACAGTAGTCTGGATGAGGCCTGCTGTGCGTCAGTACTTGTTGATTTGCTTGATGCAGCCCCTGCATTGGGTACCGGTCAAAACGGCTCCTTATTGTTGGGCGCCCAACAAGCCTTGTTTGGTCTGGTCAGCAATGACCCGTCTGATCCGTATACATACCAAATCGCGTCGAATAATGATCCTGTGAATATCATCGACGACTTTGGACTTTCATTCCATGCAGATGTTGACCTTACGGACAATATCGAAATGGTCTCGATTTCATCTTACCGGGCAAATGAAAGCTTTACGGATCTTGATGCCGACTTTGGTAACGTCGATTTCTTGCCGGTCGCCTCTCAAGATGTTGAGATCGATACGTTCACACAAGAACTGCGTTTTAGCGGGGCGGCATTTGACGATCGTGCCAATTGGACATTGGGCGGCTTCTATTTCAACGAACATATTGATTTTGACAGCGCACTTCAGTTCGGTACGCAGACACGGCCTTTGTTCGCAGCATTAATTGGCGCGCAAAACGGTCAGTCACCTGCCTTTGGTGAATTTACATTTCAATTGACCGAGATTATTTTTGGTATTCCGAGATTTTCGTCATTTTCTCCGGATGTCCGGATTGACGAAACATTTGAAATGTCTAACGACTCGTTCTCGCTTTTCGGCAATGTTGACTTTGATGTCACGGAAGATTTCGTTCTGACGGTCGGTGCTGCCTATATTGACGATAGTAAGACATTCTCAGGCTCAAGTGAAAACTTGGATTTCTTCTCCGACATTAATATTTTCTCTGTTGATCCGAATCCGGAAACGAATGGCTTGGCGGGATTGACCGCCTTGCAGTTTCAGCCAAACTTTTTCGCCATTCCGAATTCAATTGAATCGAATACAACAAATGATGACGAAATCACGTTTGCGGTTCGCGGGGCCTATGATGTTTCAAATGACATAAATGTCTACGCCAGCTACTCGACGGGTTTCAAAGCTTCATCGATCAATTTGTCACGCGATTCGCGTCCTAATTTGAACGATTTTGTGGATGCCAACGGCCGTCCGATTGCTGAAAACTTTGCGCTGTTGCCAAACAATTATACCGTCCGACTCACAGACGGCCAGTTGATCAGCAACACGACAACGGATGCTGATATCGCAGCAGGCGCTGTTGTGAATCCGTTGACGGCGAGAAACTTCGGTACCCGTGCAGCGGGACCTGAAGAGACTCAGAACATCGAATTTGGTATTAAATCCAAATTTGATTGGGGTCTGGCAAATTTGACCTTCTTCGAAACGACGGTCGACGGCTTCCAGTCCAACGTCTTTAACGGCGCGGGTTTTGTTCTCGCCAATGCGGGTAAGCAAAAGTCCCGGGGTGCGGAATGGGATATTCAATATAATGCCTTTGATTCACTGAGACTTGGTTTCGCCGGTGCTTATATTGATGCGGAATATGTCGACTTCCTACAGTCAACCGACATCTTTAACATCCCGCAGGATCGCGGCGGCACAACCGTTGCCGGTATTTCACCGCTGAACTTTGTTTTGTCAGCCACTTACGATCACTCGTTTGACAATGGGTGGGACGGATTTGTCCGCGGCGACTTTAACTTTGAAGAGAAGACGAATATTACGGATGCAGGGTCTGACTTTGATCGGGAAAACAGCGTCGTAAATTCAGCAATTGGCGATGTGCCGATTACCAGTGCCGTAAACTTCGCCAATAGTCAGCGGGAAGTACGCGAATTTAATTTCGCGGCCGGTATTGATATGAATAACGGCTTCTCGGTGAATGCTTATGTTCGTAACGCATTTAACGACGAATATCTTCAGTCCTCGTTTAACACGCCGGGTCTGTTCGGACTTATCCGCGGATATCCAAATCAGCCGAGAACGTACGGTATCACCGGACGTTATACATTCGACTAGATTGTATCGGATTTAAAATAAGAAACCGCCTGTAGAGGCGGTTTTTTTATGTCTGAGATTTGCGCCATTGGTGCCAGATTAAAAATATTCTGGGACCGTCTACCAAATAGCGGCGCCAGAGGCGTTTGGGTTCGCTCATCAGCCTGAACAGCCATTCCATCCGGGCTTGTTGCATCCCTTTTGGTGCGCGCTTGGTTCGCCCGCCGAGAAAGTCCAAACTCGCGCCAACACACAGACCAAGCCCGACTGTGCCTTCAAGTTCCATAGCCGCTTTTGCGACCATTTCCTGTTGAGGGGATCCGACGCAGATAAAGACATAACGGGCAGGGTTGTTAAGAATGAACTCGGCGCACGCTTTTACGGCTTCCGGCTTGCGCCGTAATCCCATTGGCGGTTCATGATGGTTGACTTTGGTCAGACCGTATTTTGCTTTGACGATCCCGATAATCTCCTCATCGGCGCCAATCACCGTAATGGTGTCTTCAGGCGTAATAACATTATCAAATAATTGTTGGGTCAGGTCGGAGCCGGGAACGGCTTTCAGCGGAATATTTGATTTTGCCGCGAGGGCTTCGAGTATACGAGAGTCGCAAACAGAGAGCCAAGCGTCCTTATAGAGCGGTTTAAACACGTCGGGTTCTTTTGTGAGCCGGACAATGTGATCAACATTTGGAGTCACAATATAGCGAAACGGTTTCTCAGCCGTCATCCATTTAGCCCGGCTTAAGGTTTGAACAGGGTCCAATGGGTGGAAATTTGCGCCTAAAAACTCATAGGAACGGGGGCTTAACCGCCAATCCATGACCTTTTTAGCCTGAGAAATTTCCGAGTTTTCAGACTGTGTTTCGTCGCTGACCGCTTTGTCGTTCGAGCTCATATTTCCCACCATTTTGGCGGGAATATAGACGAAAATGTTTAGGATACGGTTTACAAAAGTCTAGCGTGCGAGCTCTTTCATAGCCTTTTCCAAGCCCGATAAGGTCATAGGAAACATGCGATCTTCGCCAATAATCTCTTGGATCATTTGTGTGGACTGAGAGTATTGCCAGTACTTTTCCTGCGTCGGGTTGATCCAGACCAGATGGGGATAAACCTCTGCGACCCGCTGCAACCAGACGGCTCCGGGCTCATCGTTCCAATGTTCAACAGACCCGCCGCGCACCGCGATTTCGTAAGGGCTCATGGCCGCATCGCCGACAAATACAACCCGATAATCGGACGGATATTTATGTAAAATATCCCAAGTGGGGGTGATTTCCCGCATGCGCCGGATATTGTCCTTCCATACGTGCTCATACAGGCAGTTGTGGAAATAGAAATATTCCAGACGTTTAAACTCGGACTTCGCGGCTGAGAACAAATCTTCGACCTGCTTTACATGGCTGTCCATTGACCCGCCAATATCAAACAATGCCAGGACTTTGACCGCATTTCGCCGCTCCGGCCGCATTTGGATGTCCAGCCAGCCTTGTTTGGCCGTCCCGCGAATTGTTCCGTCCAGATCAAGCTCTTCGGCGGCGCCTTCACGGGCAAATTTACGCAGGCGCCTCAAAGCGACTTTTATGTTACGGGTGCCGATCTCTTTATCGCCGTCCAAATTTTTGAAATTACGTTTATCCCAGACTTTAACAGCCTTGCCGTGCCGGCCTTCATTTTG
>CALJNJ010000328.1 GCA_937981945.1 uncultured Caulobacterales bacterium
AACACCTAGTTTCAGCCGCGACGGATCATTTGGTGCAGGGCCCTATGGGACAATACTCGACAGATATACTGTAATATGTGCGAACGCATCACCTGCAGAAACGGCCGTTTACATGGATATGTATTTCCCTCAGCACCAAGAAGACAGACCCATTGACGGTTTTACAATCGACTGAATTAAACCTTCTTCACGAAAATCGATTTGAGTTTCATGGGGCCAAAGCCGGCAATCTTGCAGTCAATGTCATGATCTCCGTCGACCAGCCGAATGTTTTTAACTTTGGTGCCGACTTTTAGCGGGGCTGAAGCGCCTTTGACTTTCAGATCTTTGATCACAGTAACCGTGTCGCCGTCCTGCAGAATATTACCGACCGCGTCGCGAATGACTTTGATATCTTCAGGGTTTTCTTTGGCCCATTCGTGAGCACATTCCGGGCATATGATGAGTGGTCCGTCTTCATAGGCATATTCACATTTGCACTCTGGGCAGGGCGGTAAAGTTTCCATTACTCAGCGCTGTAAACAACTGCGCCGTTGACAATGGTCATCTTTGTTTTCGCGCTGAGTATTTCAGGTGCCGGAACCGTCATAATATCCTTATCAAAAACCGTAAAATCGGCAGCCTTACCAACTTCAATTGACCCCAGGCGATCATCTTCGAAGGCTGCAAAGGCCGGCCAGATTGTGAACATTTTCAGGGCTTCCTGACGCGTTACTTTCTCACCATTATACCAGTTTTGATTACTGTAGCCCTTAAGGTCTTTACGGTGCACCGCGGCGTAGAACTCAATGCGCGGGTCTCCGACTTCGACAGGCGCGTCAGAGCCGCCGGCTATGATAGATCCGCTATCAATCAGGCTGCGCCAAGCATATCCGCCGGCCAATCTCTCCGGTCCAATCCTGTCGACCGCAAAATGTAAATCTCCAATGGCATGTGACGGTTGCATAGAAGGGATAACGCCGAGCTCTGCGAAACGCGGAATGTCAGCTACATCCAATATTTGCGAATGCTCAATTCGCCAACGTGGGTTTTTAACGGCCCTTTCGTCCTCGGGAACTGCAGTCAGAGCTTCCTCATACCAATCAAGAACAAGCTTATTGGCCCGATCACCAATGGCGTGCGTATTAACTTGAACGCCGTCCTTTAAGGCCGTTTTCAATACCGGCATAATATCATCATATGTAGTCAACATTAGTCCGACATTGCCGGCGTCGTCATCATAGGGTGCCAAAAGAGCGGCGCCGCGGGAGCCTAAAGCGCCGTCAGAATAAAGCTTAATGCTACGGCGGGTAATAAGGTTCTCGTTTTTGGGATTGGCGGCAAATTTTGCAGTATTAAATCCGGTTCCAATGTCCGTGGACAAATAAACCCGAATGTTTACGTCACCGGCAGCCGCAGCCTTTTCGATCATGGAAACGCCCTCCGGCAGGAATGACATTGAGTGAATATTAGTCCAACCGCGCGCAGCATATAAATCTGACGCTTTTTTCATGGCCTGCCGGGTTCGGTCTTTCGAGTCTTTTGGCATAAGACTTTGAACAAGACTCCCGGCTTTATCGATAAGCATACCGGTCGGCTCGCCGGCGTCGTCTTTTAAAATGTTTCCGCCAAACGGGGACCGAGTTGATGCCGTAATACCGGCGGCTTTAAGCGCAGCCGTATTCACAACCAAAGCATGCCCGTCTGCGCGTTCTAATAACACGGGATTATCAGGCGCAATTTCGTCCAAATCCAAGCGATTGGGAAAACGCCCTTCAGGCCAGTGGGTTTCAATCCAGCCGCGCCCGTAAAGGGTAGCGCCTTTTTCGACAGATCCTATTGCCTCGGTAAGACGCTCTTTCAGCTCCGCCACGGACGACGTCCCTTCAAGGTTAAGCGTCATCTCTCTTAGGCCAATTCCGACAAAGTGTCCGTGGGCATCGGTAAACCCCGGAAACATAGCACTACCTGAGAGATCGACTTGTTCGCCGTTTTCACACCAGTTGTCAGAAGCATCGCCAGCGTAGGTGATCAATCCGTCGGTTGTGACAACAGCTTCAACCACGGGCTGAGCATCATTAGCCGTATAAATGGGGCCGCCCGAAAAACACATGGAGTTTGATGTAATTGGTGCTTTCGACAGGTTTGTTTCAGGGGCGTCTTTCACGTCTTTTCCTGAACAAGATGCCAGTAATGCGGTGGCAATAGCGATACTTGCTGTGACTGTTGGATTTTTCATAGTTTGGCCCTCTTAAGCGGGCGAAACTATCGCAAAAAATTTTCTGAGTCGATGAATTGTTACGCTGATTGGCGTAAAACTTGTTGAGGATTCAAATTCAGCACATGGTCAAATGCTTTGGTTAAATCGATAAGCTTAACCGGTTTCGCCAAAGCAAAATCCATCCCGATATTAAGGCAAAGTCTTTGTTGTTGATATTGAGGATCAGCTGTCAGCGCCACGATTAAAACATCGGAATACGATTTTTTACTGCTTCGGATGGCCAAGGTTGACTCGATGCCGTCCATAACCGGCATGTGAATATCCATCAAAATAATATCAATGTCCTGAACTTCCAGAATGTCTAAAACTTCTTTGCCGTCATCGGCAGTATAAACTTCCGCGACTACCCCGCTCAGCAATGATTTAACGACCATGTGATTGGTTGGGTTATCATCTGCGACCAATATTTTAAGCCGTTCATAAGGTCTATCGGGATCATCGCCTTCGGGCATAAGCCTGGTGAAAAGTCGTTCGGAAACAGACGGCATTTTATCTTGTTCCAGTTTCAATGGCAGATGGAGAACAAAAATCGATCCGTTTCCGATCTCTGATTTAACCGAAATGGCGCCGCCCATTCTCTCGATCAGGTTTTTGGTGATATTCATACCCAATCCGGTCCCACCAAACTTTCTGGAAATTGATTTATCGCCTTGTTGAAAAGGTTCAAATATTCGTGACATTTGATCCTCGGTCATGCCGATGCCTGTATCCTTGACCGCAACGACCAAATAAGGTTTTGAGTTGCGATCTATTCGGGTTCCGATGACGTCTATTTTGCCGCCCGGACTAAATTTAATGGCATTGGAAAGCAGGTTATTCAGACATTGTTCGAAACGATATCCGTCGAATATTATTTCATTGGGAACGCTTTCTTCGATATGGCAACGTATTCGGGCACTGTTTTGCGCCGCTTTCGTTTGCCAAAGCTCACAAACATTCCGAATGGTCTTGACCGGATCGCCGGGCTTCGGATCCAAAGTAAACTGATCAGAATCCAGTTTGCTGTGGTTGAGCGTATCGTCCAAAATATTGAGGATATTGCCGGCCGAAGACTGAATGAGTTCAAGTTTAGGCGTGATTTCCGGGCTTTTATTGTGATGAATGAGCGCATCGGCAATGCCGATGACCGCATTCATGGGCGTTCGAACTTCGTGACTGATCCGGGCCAAGAAATGGGTTTTTGATTTCAGGGCTTCTTCGGTTTTGGAATTAGCCTCGCTAAGGGCAAGCCGGTTGTTTTGTTCTTCGGTTACATCTTCGAAATAGCCGATGACACTGCCAAGTCGCCCGGACGACAAGCGAATGGGCCGAATGGAAAACCGCATCCAGATGATACCGTTTTTTTCTGTACTGATCCTAAGAGTGTGGCGAAGATCATTGCCGCGTAGAACGGTTGATCGCCATGCCGTTTTAGCCGCCTCTATATCGTCTTCATGGGCCAGGGTCCAAAACCCGTTTTCACGGACCATAATATTTTCACCGGGCGTTAAAATATTGGTTAAATGTTGGCCGGTGATCGTGGTTTCGTCTTTGTCAAAACTATAGTGAAAATAACCTGATCTGCCGAGTTCCAAGGCCAAGTCCAGAGCATCTTGATTTCGTTTTTCGACTGTCCGGTCTTCTGAAATCAGGGTGACAAAACCGCCTTTGGATTTAACACATTTTATGCGGATTGTCTTTCCGTTCGGCGGGGAGATGTTTTCCAAACCGTAGCTTTCGCCGTCCGACCGATGAAAACGTTTCAGAATTTCAGCGGAAGTATTCTCCGCATCGTCACCAAATAAATCACCGCGCCCGGCCATAAAAGTGAGCCATTCGTCAAACTGAGACGATTCCTCAATAAGGGAATTCGGCAGATTCAATTGATTTATGAAATCCGCGTTTTGAAAAATGATTTGGTTTGAAGGCGAGAATATAACAACGCCCATATTAAATTTTTTGCCAATTTTCTGTAGCCAATCCGGCGCGCGCGCGCCCAATTGTTGGTCAAAACCGACTGCGTTTTGAATGTTATTTCGGTTGTCTTGACTCATCTATGCGCTTTTAAATTTCCCGATTAGGTCAATCTATTGTTTTTTGGGTTAACAATCCGTCAAGAATTAGATGTCGTCCGACCGAAAAAGGCCCCGGCAATTCCTATTAATCTTGTTGTCGCCGACCCGTCCTTAATTATAAGGTTGAGATGTATGACTGACACTTCATCCAATCTCAAAACCTTTCGTCCAATAATCATATTTTTGGGCATTATTTGGGCGTTTCAAATTGCCAATTTTTTTATGGATTACGATCTCAACGGTTGGCTCGGGCTTTCGACCCGAAGATCAGCAGGGTTGATCGGGATCATATTTTGTCCATTTTTGCACGGAAGCTTTAATCATGCAGCCCTTAACAGCGCGCCTTTGGCGCTTATGGGCGCCATGATACTTGGGATTAATCGCAAAGGGTTTGTTCCTGCGACCGCTATTATTTTTATTATAGGCGGGTTTCTGACGTGGCTTATGGCGCGCCCCAATACGGTTCATGTCGGGGCGAGCGGAGTTGTATTCGGATATCTGGGATATTTGGTTACTTACGGCATTATTTCAAAACGTATCGTGGCTATTGCGGCGGGCGTGTTTGCCGTCGTCGTCTATGGCTATATGCTTAAGGGTGTGCTCCCTTCAGGTCCCGGGGTTTCTTTTGAAGGACATTTATTCGGGTTGGTCGCAGGCGTGGCGGCTGCATTGATTTTGCCAAAGCAGTAAATCGTAGGAAATTGTACGTTTTATTACGCAAAA
>CALJNJ010000329.1 GCA_937981945.1 uncultured Caulobacterales bacterium
TCGCAATCGCGGGAATGCCGAGCTTATAAGCCCGTTTAGCGTCATCCACGAGAGCATCAATATTGACCCGATCGACACCGGGAAGACTGGCAACGGGATCTCTTGATTTCTTTTGATCAGAAACAATAATCGTCCAAATCAAATCATCTACGGAAATGCCGGACTCACGCACTAAACGGCGGGAAAAGTCGAATTGTCGCAAACGACGCATGCGGGTTTTAGGAAAAGACGGCAAAACTATTTCTCCTTTTGACGTCTATTAGGGCTTGATGCGGCGTTCCGGCAATGGAATATTTAAGAATAATGAGTTATCGAAACTCAAATTGTATTAAAGGCGGCGCTAATGCCCTACGATTACAGTCAACATTTCAGTGATGCCGTGGAAAGTGTCCGCGGAGAAGGTCGGTATCGCGTCTTTCAGGATATTCGTCGGGTAAAAGGCGAATTCCCGAAGGCTATTTGGTACAAAGATGATTACTCGGAAAAAGACATCACGGTTTGGTGTTCCAATGATTATTTGGGCATGGGGCAAAATGAATGCGTGGTGGAAGCGGTAAAATCTGCTGTGGACGCGGCGGGTACCGGCTCAGGCGGCACGCGGAATATTGCCGGAACGACTCATTATCATGTTCAACTGGAAAAAGAACTGGCTGATCTGCACAGCAAAGAACGCGCCCTTGTTTTTACTTCCGGTTATGTGGCCAATGAAGCCACGCTCGGAGTTATGAGTAAAATCTTGCCGGGCTTAATCATATTTTCGGACGAGATGAACCATGCATCCATGATTTCGGGCATTCAGAGAGCCAGATGCGAAAAGCATATTTTCAAACATAATGATTTGAACGATCTTGAAGCCAAATTAAAACAAGCGCCCGCAGACGCGCCGAAGCTGATCGCATTTGAGAGCGTCTATTCCATGGACGCCGATATTGCACCCATTAAAGAAATTTGCGACTTGGCTGATAAATATGGGGCGCTGACCTATATTGATGAAGTTCACGCCGTGGGTATGTATGGCGAGCGGGGCGGCGGCGTCGCTGAAGAGCGGGATTTAATGGACCGTATCGATATTATTCAGGGGACATTGGCCAAAGCTTTCGGGATGATCGGCGGATATATTGCCGGCAATGAAGTTATTATTGATGCCGTTCGCTCCATGGCTTCCGGTTTCATCTTCACAACATCTATCCCGCCCAGCACTGCGGCAGGGGCACTTCGCAGCGTCAAGATATTGAAGATTTCGCCGGAAATGCGAGTCGCGCATAAAGAACAGGCAAACGCCCTAAAAGACCGGTTCAGAAACGCCGGTTTCCCGTTTATTGACGGCGACACACATATTGTACCGCTCATGATTGGTGATCCGGTCAAATGTAAGGCTATTTCCGACCGCTTGATTGAAGAGCACGGCATTTATGTTCAGCCAATTAATTATCCTACAGTTCCCAGAGGAACTGAACGTCTCCGGTTTACCCCAAGCCCGTTCCATACGGACGCCATGATGGCCGTATTAATGGATGCTTTGCACAAAATTTGGGACGAGTTTGAACTCAAGCGCGAAAAAGTCGCTTAATTGCATAAGAAGGTCGCATCAGTGATTGCGACTCAGGTTTTTCTTTTCTAAAGAAACCGCGAATTTAATGGAGAATTCTGATGTCGGCTGCAACAGAACAAGCTTTTACCCATTTGGCGGATTATTTTTCTCAGGATCTGAAAGATCGTGACCCGGATTTATGGGCCAGCATGCAGGACGAACTGGAACGTCAGCAGCACGAAATTGAGCTGATCGCCTCTGAAAATATTGTTTCAAAAGCCGTGCTTCAGGCTCAAGGCTCTGTGCTTACTAATAAGTATGCCGAAGGTTATCCGGGGAAGCGCTATTATGGCGGTTGTCAGCATGTGGATGTGGCCGAGAATTTAGCCATTGAACGAGCTTGCAAGCTTTTCAATTGTGAATTCGCGAATGTGCAGCCCAATTCCGGATCCCAAGCCAATCAAGGTGTTTTTCTGGCGCTCCTGCAACCCGGTGACACTATTTTGGGAATGGATCTGGCCTCCGGCGGTCACTTGACCCACGGCGCTCCGCCAAATTTGTCGGGTAAATGGTTCAATGCCGTAACCTATGGTGTGACCCGCGACACAAATCAGATTGACTATGACCAGGTAGAGGCCTTGGCACTGGAACATAAACCAAAACTGATCATTTGCGGAGGATCTGCTTATCCTCGTGTTATTGATTTTGCGCGCTTTCGGGCAATTGCTGATAAAGTCGGGGCTTATCTTCATGTTGAGATGGCGCATTTTGCGGGCCTTGTTGCCGGCGGCACACATCCCAGTCCGTTCCCACATGCCCATATTGCCACAACAACAACCCATAAAACCTTGCGGGGACCTCGCGGGGGCATGATTTTGACCAATGACGCGAAATTGGCAAAGAAAATCAATTCAGCCATTTTCCCCGGGCTGCAGGGCGGACCTCTTATGCATGTTATCGCGGCAAAGGCGGTGGCTTTCGGCGAAGCGCTTCGTCCGGAGTTTAAAGCCTATGGACAATTGGTTATTGAAAATTGCCGCGCTATGGCAGGCGCATTGGCCGAAGCCGGCTACGCTGTCGTAACAGGAGGAACGGATACGCATTTGGCGCTGATTGATCTCTCTCCCAAAGGCGTCAAAGGAAATGCGGCCGAAAAAGCCTTGGGCAGAGCCTATATCACCTGCAACAAGAACGGGATCCCATTTGACAAAGAAAAGTTCACGGTAACCTCCGGTATTCGCATTGGTTCACCCGCAGGGACAACCCGAGGCTTCGGACCGGCGGAATTTCGCCAAATCGGGCAAATGATCTCGAAAGTATTGGACGCTTTGGCCGAAAATCCTGACGGAAACCCGGAAATTGAAGCCGAAGTCCGCGAAGAGGTAAAAGCGCTGACATCACGCTTTCCTATTTACCGGGACTGATTGCCTCCCTATATTAACTCGCTATGAGATGCCCATTTTGTAATAGCGAGGACACCCAGGTCAAAGACAGCCGGCAAGCCGAGGACGGCGCTGCTGTGCGTCGTCGCCGGTTGTGCAATGCTTGTGCAGGCCGTTTTACGACCTTTGAAAGGGTGCAATTGCGGGAACTTTATGTGGTCAAGAAAACCGGCCAAAGAGTTCCTTTCGATCGCAATAAACTGGCGCGATCAGTGATGATTGCCATGCAAAAACGCCCGGTTGATGTCGACCGGGTCGAGCAAATGATCAGCGGAATCGTGCGTCAGCTTGAAAGCGGGGGCAATACGGACATAACATCCGACGAAATTGGCGAATTGGTTATGGAAGGTTTGGCCGGCCTCGATAAAGTGGCTTATGTTCGTTATGCGAGTGTCTACCGCGATTTTCGGGCCACGGAAGATTTCGAAGCTTTTATTGAAGAAGAAAAGCTCTCCAAAGGCGAAGAAGAGTAGTTTTTGCCTAACCGCCCTTATATTTCTTTGAAGTTAGCAACGTCGCTGGATGGCAAAATAGCCCTGTCCAATGGCGTTTCCAAATGGATTACATCCGAGGAAGCACGCGCAAAAGGGCGGGAACTGCGCGCGACTCATGACGCTGTCATGATCGGATCAAATACGGCCGTTGAGGATAATCCGAGGCTGACGACGCGAATGGCCGGTGCGGCAGACCCTTTGCGGGTTGTTTTTGACAGCCGGCTCAGATTGTCCGCCACGTCTAACTTAGTTGCCAGCGCTCGGGAAGTGCCCGTATTAGTTTTTACTATTCCGCATGAGGAAAGCGCCTCTAAGGCTTTGAAAAAAAATGGAATTAGCGTCGAGGTCGTTCGAAAATCAGAGCATGGTCCGGACATTTCGGAGGCTATGAAAGTGCTCGCAGAGCGCGGGATCACCAAAGCTTTGATTGAAGGCGGGGGGACATTAGCAGCTTCATTCTTGAGAGCGGGCATCGTCGATAGCATTCATTGGTTCCGTGCACCGGTTATTTTGGGCGGTGATGGCCGGAATTGCATAGGTGATATGAAGTTTGATGGGCTGGACAATATCCCTCGTTATGCACGAAAGTCCCTGGAGATCATAGGTCCAGACACTTATGAAGTTTTTGAGCAGGCCAAATAATGTTTACCGGAATTATCACGGATATCGGTCAAATCGCTGAGATTACACGTCAAACCGGCGGAGAATGGGGTGATACGCGCATGCGCGTGCTGACGCATTACGATACTGACGGAATTGATATTGGTGCCTCTATTTCTCATTCCGGTGCGTGTATGACTGTTGTTGAAAAGGGAAAACTCGATAAGGCAGGATTCACGGATTGGTACAGTTTCGATGTCTCCGATGAAAGTCTGGACAAAACGACCATGTCGGATTGGAAGCAGGGGCATTTGGTAAATCTTGAGCGTGCCATGACGGCTAAAGACGAGCTTGGCGGTCACTTAGTGACCGGACATGTGGATGCGACCGGCGAAGTTTTGGAAATCGAAAATATTGCGGGATCAAAACGTCTGCGCTTTTCAATGCCAAATTCGGTCAAATTCGGGATAGCCCCTAAA
The DNA here is from genome assembly GCA_937981945.1 of uncultured Caulobacterales bacterium. GTDB lineage: Bacteria > Pseudomonadota > Alphaproteobacteria > Caulobacterales > Maricaulaceae > JACOMS01. Next base: position 4,547 of record CALJNJ010000329.1, read on the forward strand.
GGCTCTGCCTGCGTTGACGGCGTATCACTGACCGTCAATAATGTTGGGTCTGATTGGTTTGAGGTGAATATTATTCCGCATACATCAGAGGTCACGACGCTGGGAAAACTTAAGCCGGGGGACAAAGTAAATCTGGAAATTGACCTCATAGCACGCTATGTCGCGCGTTACTTATCGCACATGAAAGAACAAAATGTCTGACCTCAACAAAGTTTCTAAGCAGGATGTGTATAATCTGGCGACGCCGGAGGAGATCATCGAGGATGCCAGAAACGGCCGTATGTACATTTTGGTCGATGCTGAAAACCGCGAAAACGAAGGCGATCTCATCATTCCCGCGCAGTTTGCAACGCCGGACGCCGTTAATTTCATGGCTAAATATGGCCGAGGTCTGATTTGTTTGGCTCTTGAGCAATCCAGAGCAGATGCCCTTGGGCTGAAGAATATGTCCGCTGAAAACCGGTCGCGATTTGAAACGGCATTTACCCAGTCTATTGAGGCCCGTGACGGTATCACAACCGGGATTAGCGCAGGTGATCGATCCAGAACCATCCAGGTCGCAATCGATCAAGAATCAACCACTCATGATATTGTTTCGCCCGGCCACATGTTTCCGATAATTGCCAGAGACGGAGGCGTTTTGGTCAGGACCGGTCACACGGAAGCCTCGGTTGATATCTCCCGTATGGCCGGATTGAACCCGTCAGCCGTTATTTGTGAAATTATGAATGATGACGGGACCATGGCGCGACTGCCGGATTTA
>CALJNJ010000330.1 GCA_937981945.1 uncultured Caulobacterales bacterium
TTATGCCCATTATGTTCTGGCGGCCAATGGGGAAGGTAATTTGGGTAAAGCACGTTATCATTTCGACAATCATCAAAACAAAATGCAGACGCCATTATCTTATGCTTATTTGGGCGGAGCGTTGAAGTTACTGGGTGATGAAAGACGGGCTGAAGAAGCATTCGCAAAATCTGTGACCAAATGGGATTATAAGGATCACAAGAATTATTATTATTCAAATCTCAGGGATTTGGCCGGTATTGTCGCCGTCGCGAAGGAAGTCGGTTACGATGACTTTGCAGTCGGTCAATTAGAAAATCTCAGCGATGAACTCAGACGCCGGGGCAAGTGGCTAAATACCCAGGAAAAGGGATATCTGATCCTGGCGTTCCGCGCCCTGATGATTGATGCAGAACCTCCGAAGATTTCGGCGAAAAATGCGGGTATCACCAACGCCAAAAAGAACCCAACAGCTAATTTGTTCGCCGCAGATCTTGAGAGAAATCCTGAGTTCACCAACGAAACGGATCAGCGTATTTGGGCGGCTGTCTCCATTGACGGACCTCCAAAAGAAGCACCCGAGCCGGTATCGGATCGAATTGAAATCTCGAAAACTCTTTATACAAAGAAGGGTTCAAAAATTTCGGGCGGTGTTGATCAAGGAGACGAAGTCGTTGTCGCCATTACATATAAGTCAAAAGACAGAATTCAGCGGTCCGTGGTCATTGCTGACCTGTTGCCCGCCGGATTTGAAATAGAAACGGTTCTGTCCCCGGAAGACGGAAATCGTTCAAACGGTAAAAATCAGGGTGTCTATGCTTGGCTTGGAAATTTGACAGGACATCAGATCGCTGAAAAGCGGGATGACAGGTTTGTTGCGTCTCTTAGCTTGGGCACGAGCACGAAACGTACCTATACTTCGGCTTATGTGATGCGCGCTGTAACTCCCGGTGATTTTGTTCTTCCGGGCGCGGTAATCGAAGATATGTATCGTCCCGAAGACTATGGCCTAACGGCCGCCGGTCGAATTTCGGTGACGGCTGACCCTGAGCTTTGATCCGAAAAGTCACATATCCGCGCCGGCTGTTGCAGGCCTGCATTTTGTTTTTGGCAGTGCTGGCCGGACTCAATCTGATGTTTCCGTTGCCACTGGGCAAAGCAAATATTGTATCGCCCGTTGTCTTGGACAGAGAATCCTGCTGGATGACAGGGTTTACCATTGAAGACGGCATTTGGCGTATTCCGGCAGACATAGACCAAATTGATCCCCGATTTATTGAGCGGTTGATCGCCATTGAAGATGAACGTTATTGGAACCATAGCGGTGTCGATGTGCCGGCGATCTTGAGAGCTGGGGTGAGTTGGAAACGGGCAGGGAAGCCGGTGTCGGGCGCCTCGACCATAACCATGCAAATGGTTCGGCAAATTGAACCTCGACCGCGGACATTACCGTCAAAGATCTTGGAAAGTCTTCGGGCGGTCCAATACGAGTTTTTTCTCTCCAAAGATGAGATTTTGGAGCTTTATCTTACCCATATATCTTACGGTGGAAATATCGACGGCATCCACGCCGCGACTTTAGCCTATTTCGGCAAACCGCCAAATGAGCTCACAGATGACGAAATTGCGCTTCTTATTTCTATTCCCCAGGCCCCGGAAACCAGACGTCCCGATTTGTGGCCTAACTCCGCGCAAAGGGGCCGCAATAAAATACTGCAAAAACTTGCATTAAGCGGAACTATAACCGACCGTCAGCGTGATGAAGCATCCGAGCTTCCGGTGCTGATACGGAAAAAACCAATTCCGGAGACGGCCTGGCTTAGCGCTTCCGCTCTCAAACAGGACAACGAAGTTGTAATCTCGACCATCGACCCGGTTTTCCAGAAAGACATCGAGGGTTTGGCCGCCAGGTATTTGGAAAATCAGCCGCAATTTGTAAATCTGGCCCTGACCGTTGTGGATAATAAGACCATGGCCGTTCGGGCACATATTGCGTCAGGAGGCCGGGACCGTGAAGGCGGCTGGCTGGATATGACACGGCGCTACAGGTCTCCCGGGTCAGCTTTGAAACCATTTATTTATGGGCTCGCGATGGATGACGGTCTTTTGTCAAATTCAACCTGGATTGAAGATGCGCCGACCAGATTTGGCGGTTATCAGCCCGAAAACTTTAATCGGCGCTATTATGGCCAAGTGCGAATTCACGAGGCTTTGAGGCATAGCTTAAATGTGCCGGCCGTATCGGTGCTCGATAAAGTCGGCGGAAATCGTTTTGAGACAGGTTTGAAATCCTCGGGCATAGATGTGGTGCGATTGGGCGGTGCTTCCGAAGAGGCGGGGCTGGCCCTCGCTCTGGGGGGCGCCGGCGTGACTGTCAATGATCTGGCCGTAGGCTATGCGGCTCTTGCCAATCACGGCAAAGCCCGACCGCTTCGTTGGCGGGAAGATGATCCGGAAACTTCGCCGGTAAAATTTGTCAGTGAAGAAACCGCTGCCGATATTACGGAAATTTTGCGTCAAGCGCCGACACCGGGCGGGCATGTACCGGGTTGGTTATCCGAAGATGCGCCGACCATCGCCTATAAAACCGGAACGTCATACGGGTTTAGAGATGCGTGGGCGGCCGGGTATACGGATGATTGGACCGTTATTGTTTGGGTCGGCAGGCCGG
>CALJNJ010000331.1 GCA_937981945.1 uncultured Caulobacterales bacterium
TCAAAGCCATTAAGGTCCGCCCACCATTTCGGCGCCGTCGTGTCGAGGGCCAGTGACGGCTTCATTTGCGCCGGACAATATTCACGCCACGCATTTTGGCTGAGCCGCGAATCCGGATCCGGATCGGAAGGCTGCCACGTAATATCCGGCCGGGCTTTGCAGGCAGCGGCGGCGTGTTCGCCCGTTCCGGACGCTATTTCCAAAACATTGGCGTTTGTCGGCAGAGCCTCACTTAAAACGGCCGCGATAACAGGGCTGTTGCGGCCCGCAGTCGGTGAAAACAAACGCGCGCCCTTCAGGCCCCTGTCTTCCAAATGAATTGGCTGTTTGCTCATAGCCGTCCCGGGAGCTTCACCACGACTTCCAATCCGCCCAGTTCCGAACGGCCCAATTTCAAATCGCCTTTATAGGCCTTGGCCAAGTCTTCGACGATCGGGAGACCAAAACCGGTGCCCGGCGTCGCTTCATCCAATCGCGCCCCGCGTTTAAGGGCCTCCTCATATTGATCTTCCGCCAGACCCGGCCCGTCATCACCTACCGTCAAGGTGAAGAACCCGTCATCGCCGTCAATCATTTGGGCGTGAACCGAAACCCTGGATTTGGTCCATTTACAAGCATTATCCATGAGGTTTCCGGCCAGTTCTTCCAAATCGCGTTTCTCGCCGCGAAACATAAGACCGTCCGGGATAGACAAATCAAAATCGATGTCTTTATCCCGGTAAATTCGCTCCAAAGTCCGGGCCAGCGGAATAACCGTTTCGTCCATGGAAGTGGACACGCCGACAACTTGCCCCCTGGCCGCGGCGCGGGCGCGCTGCAAATGGTGATCCACTTGGCGCTTCATGGTTTTGGCCTGGCGCTCCACAACGTCAGACAGGCCGGATTTAGACATTTCCGCCTCATTGAGCAAAACGGCCAGCGGCGTTTTCAGACCGTGAGCCAAATTGGAAACATGGGTTCGGGCGCGCTCAACAACGTCCTTATTGTGGTCGATAAGCGTATTAAGCTCATCGGCCAAAGGCGCCAGTTCAGACGGATAAATTCCGTCGACTTTTTCAACCTTTCCCTCCCGAACGTCGGCGACTTTTTGCCGAAGCTCGAAAATCGGCTGCAAACCCAGGCGAACCTGCCAGTAAATCGCGGCCAGAACAGCGGCAGAAATCATCAACATCAGCCCCACGGCGAGCATGGCAAAACGCCGGATGTCCCGTTGCGGTTCCCGAATATCCGCCGCGGCGAGCATCACCACGGACGCGTCATTGGGCAGAATGACCGAGCGCAACAAAACCCGTAAAGGCTCTCCGTCCGGTCCTTGTGCCCGGGTTCGAAACTCTGATTTTGTTTGGTTGTCGATCGCGACTTTGACAGCGTCGCTCAGATTAAGGGTTTCCCCCGACAGGGACCGGCTTGCTCTCACCGGGACTAAAGATCCGTCGGCCTGAAACCGTCCGATCATCCAGTAACGGCCCGATAAAGCCCGCTGATATCTCGGATCAATGGGCTCGCGGGTTAGAAATAATGTGCCGGGCGGAAGCGCCGCCTCACCGGTTTCAACGGCGGCGATCAAATCTGTGATCGCATTCTCCAGCGGGTCGTCAAAAAGCTTATAGGTCGATTGTTGGTAGAACCAAGTCAGCGCCATGGCCGTAATGGCCAGCGCCGGCAACATCCATAACACCGCGCCCCTGATAAGGCGGGTAACGAGAGACGGAATATCTCCGGCTTTCGCGGCCAAAACGAATTACTTTTTGGCTGCGGCGTTGTCGGGATCAATCAGACGATATCCCAAACCGCGAACGGTCTCGATACGGTCGGTACCGATTTTTCGGCGCAAGCGTCCGACAAAAACTTCAATCGTGTTTGAGTCGCGGTCAAAATCCTGATCATAAATATGCTCAACCAATTCCGTCCGGGAAATGACCCGGCCTTTATGGGTGGCCATATAGCTCAGCAGGCGAAATTCGTGAGAGGTCAGCTTGATCGGCATGCCGTCCACAAAACAGCGGGCCGCACGATTATCGACCATTAAGCCGCCAATTTCGATAGAATCGGTTGTATGACCGGCGGCGCGGCGCATAAGCGCGCGCAAACGCGCCAGTAATTCTTCGTGGTGAAACGGCTTGGTCAGATAATCATCCGCGCCGGCGTCAAACCCGGAGACTTTTTCGCTCCACTGGTCCCGCGCCGTTAAAATCAGTACCGGGAAGGTTTTCCCGTCAGCGCGCCATTTTTGCAGAACGCTAATGCCGTCAATAACCGGCAAACCCAAATCGAGAATGACCGCATCATAAGGCTCCGTATCGCCCATGAAATGACCGTCTTCGCCATTATCCGCCACGTCGACGGCATAGCCTGTATCTTTTAAAGCTTCCGATAACTGTCTGGACAGGTCCGGATCGTCTTCAACAACCAATATACGCATGGAAAACCCCGATTCAGTAAGATTGAGGTGTTATCGGATACGACCGCTGGCCGCGTCAATCAAAACATCAACAATTCGGCCGTTTTGAAGAACCATGCGAACGCGATAAGTCTCGCCGTTCAGCTTGATATCAACAACCTCTGCTCCCGGATAACGGGATCTGGCGATAGATTTAGCCTTACTGTAGGAAATACGCTGATCAGCCCATTTCGGCAATTGCGTGCGTTCCTGCGGTAAAAATGACGGCGCGAACATAGGCGAAACAGGCTGCTCCACTTTGTGAGGCTTCCCTTTTCCCTTCGCATGGGCCGGCTTAGCAGCGGCCGGGACAGTCATCGCAGCAGAGGCAAGAATTGCGATTGCCGGGACAATGATATGTCGAAGTTTTTTCATCTTGGCCCTTCTTTAGACCTCCGGCCCTGAATAAAAGCTGAATATTGAGTTCAGTTTACAGTAAGCCTATTTGAGAAGATTTTCCCTGGGTTTAAACTTATCCGTGGTTTTAACTTGCTCCGCCCAATTGGCTAAGTCTTTGTTTTTAGGGTCTTCTAAGACAATTTGAGTGGTCACGAGAAGATCGCCGCCTTTAATGCCTTTGCCCTTTAATCGCAGTGTTTTTCCTGAATTTGTGCCCGCCGGCACTGTTAATGACACGGATCCGCCGGGCATGGGCACCCGAATCTTACCCCCTAAAACGGCTTCGCGCAGGGAAATGGGCAGATTTAGGCGTAATGTCTTGCCTTTTCGGGAAAAATATTTGTGATCGCTGACCGAGATATCGACTTTGGCGTCTCCGCCGGGCCCGCCGTGAGCGCCGGGCTTGCCTTTGCCGCGCAGTCTTAACGTTGTGCCGTCTTCCACCCCTTCGGGGATTTTGACATTCAGCATTTTCCCGTCGCCCATCCGGACCTTTTTAGTTCCGCCTTTGAGCGCATCAATGAATGACAGTTTGAGCTTGTAGCGGACATCGGCGCCTTTTTTGGGCCGGGCATAACCGCCGCGATTCGGATTTCGGCCGCCCATATTCATACCAAACAGGGACGAAAACAGATCGGCCATATCATCCTGGCCGCCGGCGGCGCGGCGAAACCCGCCCTGACCAAAACCGCCAAACGGGTTTTGTTGTTGCCCGGAGGCATCCACCTGCCCGCTGTCATAGCGCGCCCGCAAATCCTTATCGGTCAGCAAATTATAGGCGGCCGTGACTTCTTTGAATTTTGTCTCAGCGGCTTTGTCACCCGGATTTACATCCGGATGCAGTTTTTTCGCCAGCGCGCGATAGGCTTTACGAATTTCAGCCTCGCTTGCGCTTTTCGGGACGCCCAATAATTTATAAGGGTCTTTAGCCACAAATAATCTCCTGCCCTTTATTTAGTGTCCCTTTTCATATTTTCCAGCTGTTTTCCGCCCGGCATTCAGATTTGAAATCCAAGAACTATAATTTTCGTGTTTACGGCACCTGCAATTATTTGCATATGAAAGGGACGGAGACAGAATTATGGAAATTTACACGGATACACACCGCGAGATTCAGCGCACCATGCGTAAGATTATCGAAAAAGATATCAATCCGTATGTGGATCAGTGGGAGAAAGACCGTATTTTTCCGGCCCATGAAGTTTTCAAAAAACTGGGAGACGCCGGTCTCCTCGGCATTCAAAAACCTGAAAAATATGGCGGTATGGGCCTTGATTATACCTATCAAGTGGCCGCCGTAGAAGCGCTCGGCGATATTAACTGCGCCGCCATTCCCATGGCCATCGGCGTCCAAACCGACATGGCCACACCGGCGCTGGCCCAATATGGCAGCGAAGACCTCTGCGAGGAATTTTTACGGCCGGCCATAGCAGGCGATATGGTCGCTTGTATCGGTGTTTCCGAACCGAGCGCCGGTTCGGATGTGGCCAATATCAAAACCAAAGCGGTCAAAGACGGCGACGACTATATTATCAATGGCGGCAAGATGTGGATCACCAATTCCTTCCAAGCCGATTTCATGGTCGCCTTGTGCAATACCGGTGACGGCCACCGGCACTCCAATAAAAGTCTGATCGTCATTCCCATGGACAGTAAAGGCGTGGTCCGAGCTAAAAAGCTGGAGAAAATGGGCAATCATTCATCGGATACCGGCCAGATTTTCTTTGAGGACGTAAGAGTTCCGCAGCGCAATTTGATCGGCCAGGAAGGCGCCGGTTTTATGTATCAAATGCAGCAATTTGAAGAAGAGCGTCTGTGGGCCGTGGTCAGTACGGTCAGTGGTCTGCAAGCCTGTATCGACGAAACCATCGAGTACACCCGCGAGCGCAATGTGTTTGGAAAACCGATTTTAGACAATCAAGTGGTCCATTTCCGGCTGGCCGAACTTCAGATCGAGGTCGAACTCTACCGGGCGCTTATGGAAAAATGTGTGGCCCAACATGCCAAAGGCGAAAATATCACGAAACTCGTCTCCATGCTGAAAGTGAAGTCCGGACGCCTTATGCGCGAAGTAACGGATACGTGCCTGCAATATTGGGGCGGTATGGGATATATGGACGAAACCCTAATCTCGCGGCGTTACCGGGACGGCCGTCTGGCCTCCATTGGCGGCGGCGCAGATGAAGTCATGCTGCAGGTCGTCTGTAAAATGCTCGGCACTTTGCCCGGCAGAAAGAATTAAGTTAGTCTTTCAGACCGTCGATCAAAACGGACAAGCGCTTGGCGTTAGCGCCCATATCTGACATGCCGACCCGGCTGACAGAGCGCATATCAACAATTGTTCCCCCGCCTTCGGCTGCGCGAACCCGGACGATGACGTCGTCTTTGAAACCGTACCAAAATGTTGTGTCGGTGGCTTCAATCACGCCGGCCTCAGAATCTTCCGTATGAATATCCCAGCCCTGCTGTTTAATCAGAGACAGCGCTTCGCCGAACACAATATCAGGCGCTTCGGATCGTAAAACGGGACGGATCTTAGGATAGGCGTTGGTTTGCTGAACGGACACTAAGACATCTTTGGGATCTTTCTTGCCGATATAATCCAGTGTGTTCGAGCCATCGCCGGCATCGCGAAGCTTCACAATCGTGTCCGTAAATAAGGGCGGGTCTTGAGTGTCGGTCGTAATATCGTGAATATAGGGAAGCTTGCTGACCTTATCCTTCACGCCTTTCAAATGTCCCAATCCCGCCAATGGAATAATGGTCGCAACAGCTGCGAGAACCAGGCCTTTTCGCGGCTTGATCATAAACGCCATCACAAGCCCGGTGACGCCCGATATAAGACCTGCAAACAATATGAGCGGTCCAATTTCTCTTGATAGAGTTCCCAGCGATGTTCCCAGATCAATCAAGCCCATGCGGTAAGCAGGACCCGCCAATATAAATATCAACGGCCCTAAAATTGCCAGAGCCAGGGCTATGCGGATAACCCACTTTCGTAGCTTGTCCCGCTTGCGGTCCGCCATTTGAGGTTTGGTCGTCAGGTCTGTAGTGCTCATGTGTTTGTCCTAAAGTGCGGTTAAGCCGACAGTCCGTATAATACCATCAATCCCAATGATAAAACCACGAGAAGATTTGACAAGCTCAGGCCGCCGGACTTTTCCCGCTCTCCCCAACTATGGACCCGGTTTCGGTTTTTATCATTCGGGTCGCGGCGGCGCGAAGCATTGGCATCTTGTAAGTCCCGCCTTTTTCGCGCGGTGTTTTTGGCAAATTTTGAATTTCTCAGTGCATTGGCGGCTTTGTACTGCGCCTGCATTTTCGTCCACTCTGCTTTGTCAGCGGCGTTAGCGGCATCGTCGGCGTTCCAAGGGTTGCGCGGCGTGCTTTTTTTGACAGCCGCTTTATATCCTTTTTTGACAACGGATTTGGCTGCATTTTTTGATGCTGATTTTATGACATTCAGCAAAATAAAAATGAAAATGATAAAAACGATACCGCCCATAAAATTACCCTAGTCTTTTTACGGTCACGGAAAAAGCCTTTCCTTGCGCCATTTGCCTTTATTTGCCGTAAAGACCAGACGATCATGGAGCCGAAACGGCCTGTCGCGCCAAAACTCAATGACATCGGGTTTGATCCGCCAGCCGCCCCAATGAGGCGGGCGCGGAATGTTTTTCTCTTTATATGTTTCCGTCAGATCACGCACGCGGCGCTCGAACACCTCGCGGCTCTCCAGCGGCCGGGACTGGTCGGACGCGGCGGCTCCGATTTGCGATCCCCGAGCCCGGCTTGCGAAATAAGCATCTGACTCGGCTGCGTTCACTTTCTCGGCCGTTCCCCGAATGCGGACTTGGCGCCGCAGGGACTTCCAGTGAAAACATAAGGCAGCATGGGCGTTGGCATTTAACTGATCGCCTTTTGCGCTTTCCCCATTGGAGTAAAATACAAAACCGGCATCATCGAAACTTTTCAAAAGTACGATCCGCACATCGGCCTGCCCGCTTGCGTCTACGGTCGCCAGAGACATGGCATTGCTGTCATTCATTTCTAAATGGCGCGCATCGGCCATCCACTCGCCAAACAATTTAATAGGGTCATCGCGGTGAAATATGGGCACGGCATTTCGCTCTGCCTGAATTTTATACAATTCATCTTCAGTGTAATCCAAGCGCGACGGCGTGGGCGGAATAACAGAATCGCTCATTTTTTATCCTTAAACGCAGTGTTAACCATGTTCCTCAGGGAGTTGTTAACCTTGATAGGCTTCAAGATAGATACCGATAAGGGGTTTTATCGGGCATTAAAAGACTAAAGGGGTGCTTCATGACACGACAGGACGCATTGATGACATTAGGTCTGAACATGTCAGCTCGGGAAGCTGACATTCGCGGCGCCTGGCGTAAGAAAGCCAAATTCTTTCACCCGGACAGTCCCTATGGAAATGTGGGCGCGTTCATGCAGGCCAAAGCGGCTTATGAAACCCTGATCCCCCCTGCCCCAAAAGCTTTCCGCGTTCAGGCCGGTTCCCGCGCTTTTTAAGGCAAATCAATTTCTTCAACAATTTCGTGACTATTTCTTGAGTTTCAGTCACCGAAAATTCACTCAGCGTGT
>CALJNJ010000332.1 GCA_937981945.1 uncultured Caulobacterales bacterium
AAATCCCGAGATCGGCTCAAAGAGGTCAATGGCGTCTGACGATTAAAGCGGACGGCACCAAATATACGAAAACAGTCGGCTTCGCGGTTGAAGATTTCGTTCCCCAAAAGCTTCGTTTGGAAATTAAGAGTGATGAGACGCCCATAACGCCGGGCGAAATTCGAACAATTGTCAGCGACGTGCAGTTCTTATACGGCGCGCCCGGCACAGCCCTTGAAACAGATGCAGAAGCGCGGCTGCGATTGGACCGCCAACCGTTTAAAGATTACGCAGGCTACCGGTTTGGACCGCACGATGCGCCTTTTCGCGAAAAGTTCGTTTCAATGGGATCAGCGATGACGGACGGGGCTGGCAAAGCTGAATATGGTTTTGACTATAAAAACAATCCGACCAAATCCATCTATCCCATGCGGGCAGAAATCGTTGTCGGCGTTGCGGAACCGGGTGGACGCTATATCAAAGAATCGCTCAACATTCCCGTGCGTTCGGAACCTTATTACGTTGGTATTTCCCCCAATTTCAGAGGCAGTAGTATCCCAAGCGGTGAACCTGCAAGCCTGAAAGTTGTGGCGCTTGACCCGGCCGGAAAACCGACAGCTCAAAAACTGAATTGGAAGCTGGTACAAGAAGACTGGTCATATCAATGGTACAGATCAAATGGCCGATGGCGCTATAAATATGAGCGACGGGACCTTCCGATTTCAAACGGTAATATCTCACTGACGGACAAAGGGCCTTCAGATTGGGACCACACAGTGGGATCCGGTAAATTCAGACTGGATATATTGGACGATGAGAAATTGCTGGCGTCGCGCCAATTTTGGTCCGGTTGGGGCCGATCTGCCGGCAATTCGGAAACCCCCGACAGTCTGGAGATCAATACGGTCAACGAAAAAGTCCTGCCGGGCGATGTTGTTAAGCTGATCGTGCAAACACCGTATTCAGGCGAAGGTGAATTAGTCATCGCATCGGATAAAGTTCATCTGGTGCAGCCGATTTCCCTGAAAGCCGGCAGCTCTGATGTTAGCTTCAGGTTCGATCCTGATTGGGGCGACAGTGTTTACGCTCTAATGTCCGTATATACGCCTCGTGACGCTCAAGACCTTCCGGTTCCGCGCCGCGCCGTTGGGGTCAGTTACGTTGCACTTGATCGCAGTTCGCAAACTCTGGATTTGTCCGTTGAAATGCCGGAAGTGCTGCGCCCGCGTCAAAAACATGTTTTCAAAGTAAACGTTGAAGGGGCTGAAGCGAGAAATGGCGTTATGATGAATTTAGCTGCCGTGGACGAGGGTATTCTGCAGATTACCAAATATGTGTCTCCTGATGCACCTAAACATTTCTTTGGAAAGAAAGCCCTGACCATAGCGTTCAATGACGATTATGGCCGAATACTCAATCCCAATTTGGGAAAGCCGTCGGATGTCAGCATAGGTGGTGACAGTTTAGGCGGAGAGGGACTGACCGTGGTTCCGACCAAAACAGTTGCATTGTTTAAAGGCTATGTGCCCGTCAAAAACGGTGTGGCGCGTGTTGAGCTGGATGTGCCGGATTTTAACGGCGAGCTTCGTATTATGGCGACGGCTTGGAATGAAAACGCGGTTGGCAGTGTCTCTGCTCCCATCAAAGTCAGAGATCAAGTGCCGTCCATTGTTGGGATGCCAAGGTTCTTGGCCCCCGGCGATACGGCCAAAGTCACTTTGTCTTTGGACAATGTAGAAGGGCGCGCAGGCGAATATTCGGCAAAGTTTACAGCCGGCGGTGTTCTGAAAGCGGCTGAAAACTCGGTATTCAATTTGGATGTCGGTGAACGGGAACAAAAACGTATCGATATTGCCGCCGGGACCATGGGTGTAGATGACCTCAGCTTAAAAATCTCCGGACCCGGCGATTACTCGGCAAATTCCGTATTCCCGCTTCAAGTACGATCTCCGTTTTATCCGCTGACGGAAACCAAATTGGTTCCCATTGATCCGGGCGAAACTATGATCATGGAATCTGAGTGGACGGATAAATACGTCACTGAAAACACCGATATTACGGTCTCTTTCACCAAGCTGCCGGGGATTGATCCGGGGCCGATTGTGAAAAGCCTCAATCGTTATCCATATGGCTGCACGGAGCAAACCGTGTCGACCGCCATGCCGCTAATTTATGCCAATGATCTGGGCGGGATTCCCGGCTATGATGAGATTACCCGTAAGCGCGCCGTACAAAACGCCATTTATCGATTGTCCAACCGAGTCAGCAAAGATGGGTCTTTCGGGCTTTGGCGTTCCGGCGATCGTTATGCTCATTCTTGGGTTGGGATCTATGCGACTGACTTTATGTTCCGCGCGCAAAAGCAGGGTTTTTATGTTCCCGAAGACATGCTGGAGCGCGTTGTAAACGCCAGTAAGACCATGAGTTCAATGCCGGCGCGGTCAAGTCTGCGCTATTATTTTGAACGCCGAGGTTCATCTTGGGATATTTCCAGACGCGCCGAAGCTGCGGCTTATGCCCATTA
>CALJNJ010000333.1 GCA_937981945.1 uncultured Caulobacterales bacterium
GCCAGCTCATAACCCGGTGCAAAAACGTGATCGGCTGTGGCCACATGCTTACCTTTGACGCGGATCACACCGTCACCGGCGTCCAGATGAATAATCGTGTCGCCGTCATCATTTTTCAATGCGATGTCGCCCGCCGCGCCATTGCCGCCGGCATAGATATTGGCCCGGCCGCCATCCAAATGCATGCGCATATGGCCGTCATCAGAGAACAGCGCAATGTCACCATTGTGACCGCCGCCGCCAATACGGGCATTGCCGTCACCGCCGTCCAGGAAAATCGACTGCGCGCCTTCTTCGTCTTTCAGGGCTAAATCGCCTGACGCGCCGGCGCCGCCCATAACCAAATTGGCCGAGCTGCCGTCCAGATGAACCGTGGTTTCGCCTTCGGCATTTTTCAGAGCAATATCGCCGCCCGCACCTTCGCCGCCGGCGTAAATATTCGCCGCGCCGCCATCAATATGCATGCGCAGTTTGCCCTCATCGCAATACATGCCGATATCGCCATTGTGACCGTGACCGCCCAAACGCAGATTGCCGTCACCGCCATCCAAATGAACCGTATCTTTGCCGGCCTCATCGCGCAGAATAATATCGCCCGAAGCATTAAATCCGCCCAACGCCAAATTGGCTGAGTTTCCGTTCAATACGCCGGTCTCTTCGCCTTTTTCATTGCGAACGTCCATTTTTCCGACAAGATTGCTCATATGGTTTTCTCCCTGATTTTTGAAACCTGCGCCGCGAATGCGGCAGGTCTGAAAGATACCACAGATCAGCCGCAAGTCGACAATTGTTTACAGAGAAGTTACTTGCGCGAGGGCGGCCGGCTCGCCAATATTAGCCTATGCTGAACTTCACACGATATTCCGTATTTTGGGTGCTGGGTCTGATCGCGCTGATCGCCGTGTTTTATCTGGTGCGGGCCTTTTTGGGCTATCGCCGCGTGGCCGTGGATGCGGCCGAAGATTATGACTATAAACTGGCCCGCGACATGATCGATCCGAGGCTGAGCCGCGATGGCTATATCAGCGCTTATAAACGCTATCACGCGCCGCGCAATCACGCCTATATCGGCTTTGGCGTTTTGGCGATCCTGATCCTGACGCCCATTGGTCTGGCGGCGCTGAATTTTGTCTCCATGCAGTTTTGGGACATGGCGGGACGCCCGCCTATTTACGCGCCGCGGGGCATTGTCTGGCAGTTTATTATATTTTTCGGGACGCTCTGCATTTGGGGGCTGACCACTTATATGACAGCGCGGCGCTATTATAAATATGCGCCGAAAACGCTCCGCGATGAAATCTTGAGGGAAATAAATTAGATGGAATATTTGCACACAATGGTTCGGGTCGGCGACCTGCAGGCCAGTCTTAAGTTTTACTGTGACGGATTGGGTCTCAAAGAACTGCGCCGGGTCGATCATGAAAAAGGACGTTTTACTCTGATCTTTTTGGCCAGCGCCGAAGATCTGGCCAGGTCCGGTTTGAAAGGCGATGAGTATCCGCTGCCCTCCGGCCTGCCCATGATCGAGCTGACCCATAATTGGGATGAGAGCGCCTATGATGAAGGCCGCAATTTTGGCCATATGGCGTTTCGGGTTGATAATGTTTACGACAGCTGCGCCCGATTGGCGGAGCTGGGCTATACCATTAACCGTCCGCCGCGGGACGGCTATATGGCCTTTGTCAGGTCACCGGACAATATTTCCATTGAGCTTTTGCAAAAAGGCGACCGGCTGGAACCTGCCGCCCCTTGGGCCGACATGGAAAACACCGGTAAGTGGTAATAAAAAAGCCCGCGAAGCGGGCTGTTTCTTTGAATTGTTCTAAGTTTTATCCCGCGTCAACCGTCGCGATGTAAAGCTCACGCGCGCGGGTCAGAATGGCATTTTCAATCTGCCGGCCCGTATCCGCATCAACGGAAGCGTCAATCCATGTGCCGCCGCTTAGGGTCTGCTTGAAGATCGCGGTCTTGAGCGCATCGGCGCGCAAATTCGTATCCAGAATATAGACATTGGCCTTGAACCGCTCATTAGGCGCTTCGGGACTGGCATACCAATCGGTGACGATAACGCCGCCAAACGGGTCAACTTGATCCAGCGGCATAAAATTCAGGGTTTCCAGACTGGCGCGCCAAAGATAGGAATTAACGCCCATAGACGGGGCCGTTTTAACGGTTTTGGTTGTCGCCGCCTTTTTGCTGCCGCCAAGAATGCCGCAACCGGTCAAAAGAGCCGCCGAAACAATCGCGGTGAGCGCCAAACGGGCCGGGCTTGAAAACTTATGTGACATGGGTTGAATACCTCTGATTTGTCCTATTTTTCCTGCTTATAGCACCGGATTTCAAGAGTGCCAGAGTAGAGTTCATGAAATTCTCCTCATTTTTGATGAATACAGCCCGCGTTAACCCTTTGTTAGGGCAGGTTAACGTAGATGGTTAATATGGGTTAACTGTAAGTGCGGCTGCGCCGCGAGTGGGAGAAACGATGAGTGAAATCCGTCAAACGGCGACTTTATTTGTCTCAACACTGGCCATTAGCGTTTTAGGTCTGTCTTTGGCGGCCCAAGCGCAGAATTCACCCTTTGCCAAAAAGGGCAAACAAGCGTGGGAAACGGCGACTCAGCCGGCCCCAACCCAGCAGCAACCCACACAACCGGCGCAATATCCCTATACCACGCAGCCCCAACCGGTTCCGAGCGGAACCTATCAGCCCTCCGGCACGCTGAGCGGCAGCTCTTCGCAGCCCGTTTCCAATTATACTTATACCCTGCCCAAATCGCCGGCCCCGACCGGATATACATCCGGCAGCTCAGCCCCCGTAACATCCGGCGGCACGCCTTATCCGAGCACATATTCGGCGCAAATGCCCGCATCAAGCGGCACGTCTTACCCGGCGCCTGCCCCCACCACGGCACCGGCACCGGCGCAGCCCCCCAAAATGGGCGCAACTTACGAATATCCCACTTATAACAAAAGACCGGCTCTGCGCACGGCGCCCGGCGGAACCAGCGGCGCCTATTATCCCGGCCGCACAAACCAATATCCGCAAAACCAAGCGCCTCAGGGCACGCAATATCCGCAGCAGGCTCAGACAAGTTACCCGGCGCCGCGCCCGCAATCCCGGAAGCGCGGATGGAAAGACAAGCTTGGACTGGGTAATCTGGCGTTTCTCTATGAGGGCTATCTCAAAGGCGGAGCCGCCGCGACGCAGCATGACACACGGCTTGATGACGGTTGGGGCGAGGACTTTATCCTGGACGGTTCGGTTCGCGGCGAAGTCAGCGCGATCACCCAAGGCGGCCTTGAATATGGCGTCAGCGCGGAACTGCGCGGTCAATATGACAAATATCGCCGCGGCTTTGGCGGCCGGGTCGGCGATTGCCCGTTTGGCGTGCCGGAATGCTCCGGCGTCACCGTCGACACAAATGACTTTGTCCTACGCGGCCACACATCACGATTTTACGCCGCCGGCGAAAATGACGCCAAAGAGTTTGAAGCACAGCTGGAAAGCGCCCATTTATTCCTGCGCTCCTCCTATGGTGACGTGACTATCGGCCGGGATGACGGCGCAGCTTATCTGTTCTCCCTCGGCGCGCCGTCCCTTTTAAACGTGGGCGCGTCCAATAACAGCGTTGATTATACCGGTCTTGATGCCGTGCAGACCGTCAATAACGCCTCCGGTTTCTCAGAGAAAATTACCTATACCAGCCCGCGCCTCTTGGGCGACCAAATCGGTGTCGGTATTCAGTTCGGCGCCTCTTATGCGCTCGACGCGGAAGCTTGCGGCGTGGATTACTGCGTCCGCGGCAATGACAAAGAGCCGGCCGGCGTTCTCGCCCCTGAGATTGATGATGTCATGGAGTTCGGCGTGGCCCTGGACCGCAAATTTGATAATGGCTTCTCCGTTGAGGCCACCGCCACTTATGCGCGCGGGTCAGAGCAAAGCACGCTCGACGTCTTTGATGATCTCCAAGCCTTCGGACTGGGTCTTGAGCTTGGCTATATGGACTGGGCCTTGGGCGGCTCTTATCTGAAGAGCAATAACGGGCTGCGCGACGGCGATTACGAAGCCATGGATGTGGGCCTGACCTGGCAGCCGTCCAAGCTGGGCTTCACCGTGGGATACGGACATGCTGAGGACCACAATGTGGGCTTGACCTCGGATCAGGCCGTGGCCGGCGTGTCTTATGATTGGAATGATAATTTCCGCCTTGGCGCCGGCGTACAATATGTCAATCGCGACGTGGCTGTGAATACGGCCGGTGTGGTTGCCGGCGAAAATGAAGATGCAACATCAATATTCCTGGAAGGCCGGTTCACCTTTTGATCAGGCCGTTTCGGGCTTTCTAATTTCGGGCAGGGGCGCCTCGTGACACTCAAAAATTTTTTTAAACCGAGTCTACTCGGCTTGGCAGCTTTGCTGTCGGCCTGCGGCGACAAGATCCACATTTTTGACGGGCTGGAAGGCCCGGCCGATATATCCGTGATCGCCGCGCCGAGCCCGGCGGACCCGGCCGATTATAAGACCGGCGAGACCAATCGATTAGCCGTTTACCTGACCGACCCCAATTCCAATTGGCTCAGCCTGACCCGCGGGCTCAAGACCATTGGCATACCGTTTCGCGTCACCCAAAATTACGAAGATGCCCTCGCTCATGATGTGGTCTTGGTTTACCCCCATATTACCGGGCGCGTATTAAAGCCCGACGCCCTGGCGGCGCTGAGACGCTACACAAAAGACGGCGGGACGCTCATCGGCACCAATGTTTTGGGCGGCGGACTGCAGGACGTGTTTGGCTTTGACTCCATTGATGAAGGCAAAGATAAAAGCGGGCTGAGCTTTTTACCAAGCCCCGAAACAGAGGGATTTGCAGACAAAGATTTAGACAAGATCAAAATCGGCAGCGCCTCAGACATTGCGGCCAATCCCGGCACGAATGTCTATCAAGGCGCTAAAAATGTTTTGGCCCGATACGAAACCGGTGACGCCGCCATTATCAGCTCTAAATTCGGCGCGGGGAAAACCTACGCGCTGGGCATCGACGCCGGGCAAGTTTTGGCCAAAGGCTATAATAGGCGCCAAGTCGATACGGCGCTCAGCTATGCCAATGAGTTTCAGCCGGCGCTGGATTCCATATTGATCTTTTTGGAAAATTTGTACCGGCAGAACGAGCCCCAAGCCGTCACATTGGGAACCGTGCCGGACGGCAAAAAGCTCAGCTTTATTTTGTCTTATGATGTGGATTTTTCAGAGAGTTTGGAAAATGCCATTACCTATGCTCAGGATCTGTCAAACCGGGATGTGCGCGGAACGTTTTTTGTTCAGACCAAATATGTGGAAGATTTTAATGACAAGATTTTCCTGGACGACCGCGGGGCAGAATTGATCGGACAGCTCGACAGTCTGGGCGTGGAAGTCGCCAGTCATACGGTCGCCCATTCCAATGCCTTATGGGATTTTCCCATGGGCAGCGGCAAGGAAGCCTATCCCAAATACGCGCCTTTTGTGCAAACAGCGGAGCAAACCAGAGGCGCAACCATCTTAGGCGAGCTTCGGGTCTCAAAGTTCTTGCTCGACAGTTTTGCGCAGGGCCAATCGGTTCGCTCCTTTCGCCCGGGGTTTTTGGCCAACCCCCACACCATGCCCCAAGCTCTGGCAGCCACCGGTTATGATTACAGCTCTTCAACCACGGCCAATGTTTCGCTGACGCATTTGCCGTTTCAGCTGACCCATGACCGCGGCTTTGACGCCCTGACCCCTATATTTGAAATTCCAATCACTCTGGAAGATGAGCTCGGCGATCCCCTGTATGAGCGGCTGCAGGACGGTATAAATTTGGCCCGCAAGATCGCGCATATTGAAGGCAGTTTCGTGGCCTTGATCCACACGGACGATGTTGACGGCCGGTTAAAAGCTCAGCAGGCCCTGATCGAGGAAGTTCAGCCCTATTCCAGTCTCATGTCCATAGGGGAGTTCGGCGATTGGTGGCGCGCCCGCAATGCCGTGGAAATTGACGTTGAGGAAACAAGGATCGGGCTGAACCTCAAGATCAACGCCCCCTTGCCCATTGACGGCTTGACCCTGGATATTCCGGAAGGATTTGCGCCGGCGGATCCGGATGTAAAGCGCGCCGGGTCCCGTCTGGTTTTGGGCGAGCTCTCCGGCGAGCATGTGATTGTTTTAACCGCGCAGTCCGGCGATCCCCGCTAGCCCGGCCGCCCCGCTGCCGATCAGGCGCTTGGCCGTCCGGTCACTGACACCGCCCAGCGCAAAGACCGGCACATCCAGATCACGGCAAATGTCCGACAGCTTCCCCTCCCCGATCGGGTCTCCCGCAGAAGGACTTTTGGAATAAAACACAGAGGATATAAATAGCCCGTCCAGCACGGATAATGACGCTTTGTAATCCTGCGGGCCTTTCAGGCCGGCCATGGTAATGATCATATCCGGGCAGCGGCAGCGCCACAAATTCGGCGCCCGCAGCTCGGCGTCCCGTCTGAAATGAACCCCGTC
>CALJNJ010000334.1 GCA_937981945.1 uncultured Caulobacterales bacterium
ACGGTTACCGGCGCATCGGGCGACGCCAAAACGGTCGGCGCGGTTGTGACAATTGGCGTATCCGTCTCAGGCTGAATGATTTCAGGCTCAATGGGTTCGGGCGGCGCAGGATCAGGTTCAAATATTTCAATATCAGGCTGCTGAACGGGCGAGATTGGCGCCGGCTCAATGTCTTCGATAATAGGCTCGGGCGTTCCGGGCAGAGGTTCTAAAATATCCTCAACAGGATCAAGCAAAGGCTCCTGAATGATCTCCGTTTCCGGAATCGGTTCAGGCTCAATAACCGGTTCGGGGTCCGGAATAGGTTCATAAAACTCGATGACCGGTTCCGGTTCGATAATGGGCTGGGGATCCGGAATGGGTTCATAGAATTCAATTACGGGTTCGGGTTCGATAATCGGATCAGGCTCCGGTTCGGGTATGGGCTCAAAGAACTCGATGACGGGCTCGGGCGGAATAATAGGGTCCGGCGGCACAATGGGCTCGGGCTCAATAATCGGGTCCGGTGTCTCATTGACCAATATATCAGGCGGCGGAGGTATAAATTCCGGTTCAGGCTCAGGTTCCGGTTCCGGAATGGGCTCGGGTTCTGGCTGCGGCGGCGGAGGCGGCGGCGGGGGCGGTACGGGCTCAGGCTCGGGCGCGACTTGCGGCGTTACAGCAGGGGGCGGGGGCGCGACGGGGGCAGGCTCCGGTTCGGGTTCAGGTTCCGGCTCAGGCAATAAATCCTCAAAACTGATAATATCGATGGATATGGTTTCTTGAATTTCTTCTTCTTCAAGGTCAGGAAAAACAAAATTGGCCTGAAGCATGAAAAACAAACCAATATGGATCATGATCGCAAAGGTGAATGCGGTCATACCCCGGCGGGAGAAATCTTCGTAAAATTCTCCAATAGGCTCGGGGTCCCGGTAAGGGGAGAAGCCTTCAGAATTTGGATTTTGCCAAATCACGCGAATACACAGGTCCTGATAGCCGGGATTTCGGCAGATTCGGAAGACTAAGGCCTCCCCGGCGCGCCGCCAAGGCCCCGAGTGTAAAAATCAGCTGTGCAAAGAATTAAATTTCAGAAAGAGCCGGATTGCTTTTTAAGGCATTTCAGCCCCGTAAAAACCGCTAAAAGGCCTAATATTTGGGCTTTAAAGGCGTCTGTTGTCGCGAGGTCTGCGCTGCCGAATGCGGCGGCCGGTTCACTGACAAACAATATGCTCAGAAATGTCAAACCTGCGCCGGCGGTTATAATTTCAAAACTTTTACCTTGCATGGGGCACCTGTAGTCTCTGTACTGTGGTTAATTCTGTGTTAAAGCGCCCTAGAGACCAATCTGTGTCTTAATTAGGGTCATTTCGTGACGGTTTTTTATGAGCGCTGACTTTCTTTCAAATATGGTCCAATCGGTTCGGCCGTCGGCGACCATTGGCATTTCCCAATTAGCGCGCGAGAAAAAAGCCCGCGGTGACGACGTGATTATCTTGTCTCAAGGAGAGCCTGATTTTGATACGCCGGCTCATATTTGTGATGCCGCTGAAAAAGCCATCAGAGACGGCAAAACACGATATACGGCCGCAGACGGCATTCCTGAGCTAAAGGAAGCTATTCGGGCAAAGTTCAGCCGAGATAATGGTTTGGACTACAGCAGCGCTGAGATAAATGTGTCGCCCGGCGGGAAGGCCGTGATTTTCAACGCCTTTTTGGCCACGTTAAACCCCGGGGATGAAGTGATTATTCCGGCGCCCTGCTGGGTGTCCTATATGGAAATGACGCGGCTTTGCGGCGGGAATCCTGTTATTGTGCCGTGCAGGGCAGACGCGGATTTCAAACTGTCGCCTGAGCAATTGGAGGCCGCGATCACGCCGCGTTCAAAATGGCTGGTCCTGAATTCTCCGTCCAATCCCACAGGCGCGGTTTACTCTGCGGCAGAACTAAAGGCGCTGGGTGAGGTTTTGAAAACTCATCCGCAGCTATGGGTGCTGACCGATGATATTTATGAGCACCTTGTTTACGCCGGTAAATTTGCGACCCTCGCTGTAGTGGTGCCCGAACTGAAATCGCGTATCCTGACCATGAACGGCGTGTCAAAAGCCTATGCCATGACCGGATGGCGTATCGGTTTTGCGGGCGGTCCCGAACCACTAATATCGGCTATGCGTAAAATCATGACGCAATCGACGTCTAATTCATCGTCGGTCAGCCAATGGGCCGCTGTGACGGCTCTGAACGGGCCTCAAGACTTTTTGGAAAATTGGCGGAACGTGTTTCAGGAAAGACGAGACTTGATCTGCAGGGCCTTGAACGGGGCAGACGGGATCAAATGTACGCCGCCGCCGGGGGCGTTTTATGTATTTGCCGATTGCCGGGAGGCGCTAAAAAAACGCGACCAAACGGATTTGAAATTCTGTGAAGATCTTCTGGAAGCAACAGGCGTGGCCCTTGTGCCGGGAACCGCGTTTCATCTGCCGGGGTTTTTCCGGCTGTCATTTGCCTCAGATACAGATGTTTTAAGAGATGCGGCTGACCGCATTTGCGATTTCGTTTAGCCGGCTTTTAAAACGCCGCCTTCGCCGCCCCGTTCAGAATGGGTGATCCATTGTTCCAGTTTGCTGACCAAGTTTTCCTGGCGTACGGGTTTCGGCAGATAATCATCCATACCTGCATTTAGGCATTTTTCCCGATCATGTTTAAGGGCATGCACGGTCAGTGCAATAATCGGACGATGACTGATCCCGTTGGCGGTCTCAAATTCCCTGATATGAGATGTGGCCTGAAAGCCGTCCATTTCGGGCATGGAAATATCCATAAGGATCACGGGGTAATTGCCTTCAGCTTTGATGTATTTCTCGAGAGCTTCTTTGCCGTTGGAGGCAAACTCAGCTTCGTAATTCGTGTCCGCCAGCATGAGTCTGATAACATCTTGATTGAGAGCGAAGTCCTCGGCAACC
>CALJNJ010000335.1 GCA_937981945.1 uncultured Caulobacterales bacterium
ATATCGGCGATCTTGGTGGGGGTAATGCCGCTCATTACGATTGTTCTGGCCCATTTTTTTACGGCTGAAAAACTAACTGCGAAGAAATTTGTCGGGTTTGCCATCGGTTTGATCGGCACCGTTATTCTGTTTCTTCCCGAGAACTTTTCGGTTGAACTTATCCAAGACTGGCAATCCCAATTACTAGTCTTAGGCGCTGCTTTTTTCTATGCGGTTACAACCATTCTGGCAAAACGCGCGCCCAAGACAGACGCCGCTGTCGGCGCGGCAATGATGGCGATTTGCGCGGCGATGGCAGGAACATTTATGGCGGGAATTTCAGACCCGATTCCGGCGGATATCCCGCCGCTTGGTTGGGTAATGGTCGCGGGATTGGCAATCGGGTCAACAGGTATAGCGACAATCGTTTATTTGGCAGTTATAGAGCGAAATGGTCCGACAGAACTGGCGAGAATCAATTACTTCCCACCCTTCGTCTCTGTTTTGATCGGCGTTTTGGTGCTGGGCGAAAATTTCTCGCCGCGTATCGCGCTCGCCTTTGCAACCATAATGCTCGGCGTGTGGATCGCCCGAAACCGCCCGTCTATTCCTTCAGACCTTTGAGCACGGCAAAGGGATTACCGTCAGTCGGAGCAGACGGGTCTTCCGTTTCGCCCTTCATGATCAAACCATGATTAATGGGCCCGTTCCCTTGTCCCAGTTTAGGCGCGGACCGTATGGCTTCAAAAACAAATTCTCTGGCGATGGTAACCGCTTCGTCCAGAGGGACTTCCAGGGCCATATTCGCGGCAATAGCACTGGCCAAAGTGCAGCCGGTCCCATGAGTATGCCGGGAGTGTATGCGCGGCGCGGTCATGACGGCGTTTTCATCTTCGGACACCAAAACATCAACAACAGTTTTGCCTTTGAGGTGACCGCCTTTCATGACGGCTGCATAGGCGCCGGACGCGATTAGTTTTTGCCCGGCCTTTCCTAAATCGTCTATGTCCTCGATCTTTATACCTGTGAGGATTTCGGCTTCAGGAACATTGGGCGTAATGACGTCGCATAGCGGGATCAGTTTATCCTTGAGCGCCGTTATGGCGTCTTCCTCGAGCAATTTATCGCCGCTGGTCGCGACCATAACAGGATCGAGCACGATATAGGCTGATATGTCGGTCAAAGCTTCTGCGACAGTTTCAATTATAGCCTTGTTGGCCAGCATTCCGATTTTGATGACATCAGCGCCGATATCGCTCAGCACGCTGTCAATCTGTGCCTTGACCAGTTCAGGGGACAAGGCTTCTACCCTTTGGACGCCCACAGTGTTTTGCGCTGTTATTGCGGTGATGGCCGTGGCGGCGTAAGCACCAAAAGCGGCGCAGGTTTTGATATCGGCTTGAATGCCGGCGCCCCCGCCTGAGTCAGACCCGGCAATGATGAGGACGCGGCCTGTTTTGTCAGACATAAAATTCTGCCTCCAGTGATTTTTTGATTTTTTCGTTCTCTCGTTCGGTAATCGCGGGAATTCGGAATATTTCCAAAAGTACAAAACAAATATGACCCATGGCGATCGGCAGTATGAAGGTTTCTCGATTATCCGGCAGAGCAATCATTCCAATGATGACACAGAGATAAGCGCCGAAAATCAGAAAGCCGATTTTTTTGTGACCCAGATAAAATCGATGGACGCCCCAAGCCCCCAAAAAAATGCAAAGCACCGCCGCGAGAACATAACTCTTTTTGAGCCCCTGAAATTTTTGAATAAGCTCGTATTTTTGAATACGCCTGCGGTCAGCTTCGCTAAGGTCAGCCATTGATCGCCTCCCATATTTTCAGGGCTTGTACGGTTTCATGAACATCGTGGACGCGTATTATGTCGGCGCCGTTATTCGCGCCCCAAAGTGCGGTCGCGACCGATCCACCGAGTCTTTGCTCAACAGAGGAATTGTCAATTTTGCTGATATAACTTTTACGAGATGCGCCCAGAAGAATGTCGCAGCCCAAGTCCTTGAGCTCTGACAAATGCCTCAAGATCACAAGATTATGCTCCAATGTTTTCCCAAAACCGATACCGGGATCGACGGTAATTTTATCGGCGGAGATGCCACTGGCCACAGCAGTGGCAATACGAGTCGCTAAATAGAGCCTGATTTCAGAAATCACATCCTCATAGTTCGGATCGTTTTGCATGGTCTCGGGTGACCCTTGTGCATGCATTAAAATAACAGGGCAGCCCAGTTTGACGGCCATATCCACGGATTTGTCATCATAGGTTAGCGCAGAGACGTCATTCCAAATATGGGCGCCGGCTTTGATCGCGGCTTTGGCGACTTGGGGCTTACGTGTATCGATTGAAATTTTTGCCGGAAATCCGGACTTTTCCAAAACGCCTGACAGTTCTTTTATAATGGGAATAGTTCGATCAATTTCATCCTTAACCGAGACTGTCTCGGCGCCGGGGCGCGTGCTCTCGCCGCCAATATCCAGAATATCGGCGCCGGCTTGGATCATGGCCTCGGCCGCTTTTACTGCTGCGCTCACGGTTTTGAGTTTGCCGCCGTCCGAAAAACTATCCGGGGTGACGTTTAAAATCCCCATGACTTTCGGGCGATTAAACATTGTCGTATTTCCCAAGGTGAAACGGCGGACTAACAGCCCGCCGAACAGCTTTCAAGGTGTAGACGCGTTTAGGTTTCAGGTTGAGCCTTACCGATTTGCGGACCTGATGTGGTCGGAACGGCCGCCAAAGTCGGGCGACTTGTTATGTCCGGTCGATTAGGTTTGATCCCGTCTTCAAGGAGATTTTTAATCTCATCCCCTGACAGTGTCTCATATTCCAGCAGGGCTTCCGCCAGAGCGACCCAATCCTTCTTTTTCTTCTTCAGAATAGACTGTGCTGTTTCATGAGCTTCAGTGACAAAGCGCTTGATTTCGGATTCAATCTGCGCCGCTGTCTCAGGGGAAATGGCAGACCCGCGACCGATGCCGGGCATGAAACTGTCATTATCTGTATTCTTATAGGCAATCGGCCCAATGAGATCCGACAGACCCCATTCGGTTACCATGGCTCTGGCAATACGGGTGACTTGCTCAATATCGCTGGAGGCACCTGATGTGACTTTGTCATAGCCGAATTTAATTTCTTCTGCCGCTCGGCCGCCCATGGCCATGGCCATACGGGCAATCATTTCCTGACGGCTTTGCGAAATTTGATCCCGTTCGGGCAAATACTGAACCATGCCTAAAGCACGTCCGCGCGGAATAATCGTAGCTTTGTGGATCGGGAGAGATCCTTCCATATTCAAACCGACAATCGCGTGACCGGCTTCGTGATAGGCGGTCATTTGCTTTTCTTCCTCGGTCATGGCCAAAGTCCGTCTTTCGGCGCCCATCATCACTTTGTCGCGGGCATCCTCAAATTCACGCATGGAAATTTTACGCTTATTGCGACGTGCCGCCCAAAGCGCTGCTTCATTGACCAAATTGGCCAAATCTGCACCGGAAAAGCCCGGTGTTCCTCTGGCAATATATTTGACGTCAACATCGGCGGCCATTGGCTTCCCGCGCATATGCACTTGGAGAATTTTTTCGCGGCCTTGAATATCCGGATAAGGGACTTCGATTTGGCGATCGAAACGGCCCGGACGCAAGAGCGCTTTATCAAGCACGTCAGGACGGTTCGTGGCGGCGATAATTATGACGCCTTCTTTTCCGTCAAAACC
>CALJNJ010000336.1 GCA_937981945.1 uncultured Caulobacterales bacterium
GCCCACATTGGTCTCGGGCACGGATTGCAGGCTTTCATCAACCACA
Source organism: uncultured Caulobacterales bacterium (assembly GCA_937981945.1). Lineage (GTDB taxonomy): Bacteria > Pseudomonadota > Alphaproteobacteria > Caulobacterales > Maricaulaceae > JACOMS01. Next base: position 47 of record CALJNJ010000336.1, read on the forward strand.
AACCCGGCGTCCGTAATGGCCTCCATGGTCAGATCTTCGCGGGAGAAAATATTGAAATCACCGAGCAATACAAGATTGGAATAATCCTGCCGCTCACGGGATCTCTTGGCGAGCGCGTCGGCGATCAATTTGATTTCGCGCACACGTTTCGGATCGTTTTCATCACTGCCGTCACCAAACAGAATATGCACGGTACATAAAAGCAGCTTACTCCAGCCGAGTTGAAACCCGCATAAATACGGCGTTCTGTAAAGCTGATCCGACGGGTCATACCGAATGGTTTTACGCCCGTCTTTAACCTCGATCGGCGGGATCACAACTTCGCCCGCAATGGATGAAAAAGAGACATGGCGTTTATCATAAACAAAGGCCATGCGCTCCCGATTGCCGGGCGTCCCTTCGGAAACATCCGACACAATGTAATCCCAATGCTGATTGCCCAAAATGGCGACGACCTTTTTAAGGGCCGTCAAATCTTCTCTGACTTCCTGCACGGCAATCAAATCAAACCGCGACATAATTTCGGCGATATAGTGAAGCGGTTCTTCCCCGCGGTCACCATAAGCTTTGCTGTCAAACTCGCGAATATTCCACGTGGCCAGCAAAGTATTGCCGGCGGATTTCGGAGGGATTTGCGCGGTCAGCGCGTCCTTCAAACGAATAAGATCTCCCGCAATGCGCGGATATTCTTTTTTGTTTCTTTTGATACCGTAATAAAACATGAAAGCCCCGTCGTGATTTACAGTCATCCATAGCGTAAAAAGCTATGCCGGTTTGTGATTCTTATCACGGCGGGCCCGGCGCATGCGCAAAAGATGCCTCATGCGGAAGAATAAAATCGTGAAGCCGGAGAGCGCGACCGTCAGGGCGACCAGAGACGCCCCGACCAAAAGCGGATGGTTGAAATTCTCCCCGTCATCATAATCCATAATGTGAAGTTTCCAGAAAAAATCAAAGACGCGCCATGTTCTGGAGCGGCGGGATTTCACCTCCGCGCTGTCGGGATTAATATAGAGCGTGGTCTTATCTTTATCGTCGAACTTTGCCACCCAAGCGGCCCCTTCATGGGGATATTCACCCGGCGGGTTTTTGACAAAGGCCACGGAATCCAACTCCCCCGGTCCGGCGTAATCCGCTTCGGCAATATCCCAAGCCAGCGCCATATCGATGGGCGATATTTTCGCGCCGCTCATACCGTCGAGGGTTATGTGCTGACCTGATGTGTCCATGATCCGCCAGACGGGACGGCCCACGACCCGCCCCAATGAGGCGTGCTTAATCTTGACGATTTTATTGGCCTTGAGGGCTTCTTTCAAATCAATGATGGATTCCGGGGTCAAAGGAATGTGAGGCTGTTCGGCGATTTTATGTTCGCCGCGAACCTTTTCAATATCCAGCACGCTGAATATCAAACCGCCCACGATCCAGATCAAAATCTGGATCCCGATAATCAGGGCGATCCATTTATGAAGCTTGAGGGTCAGGCGAAGAATTTTCATCGCCTGACATTAGGGAATTAGAAAAGCCTATTCAACGGTAAAGGCAAAGGTCCCGCTCATAACGTGACCGTCCGCACCGCGGGCGCGCCAATCCACAATATAGTCATCCGCCTGCAGCTTTGGCGATCTGACCATAACATGGCTGGACTCGCCGATATCTGACACATCCAATTCCATCATCTCGCCGGTCAGCGTAGAAACCGTGATGGATTCAACGGTCATGGTGTGACCGAAATCAACGCCGATCATTTTCGGTGATGTCTCCAGGACCGCGCCGTCGGCCGGCATGGTTTTACTGCTTGGCTTATGATCCCCGTCCGCGCCGTGTGACATGGTACCGTGGGCGGCGTGATCATCCGCCTTGACCTTCATCTCGTCGCCTTTTGTGCCGGAGCCATAGGTCGAATGTGACCCATATGTGGTCCCGGACCCATGGGTCTTAGGCGGCTCGGTTTGCGTGGCCGGCTCTGAATTTGTCTTTTTCTGACTGTGATCATGGGCCAAAGCGGTCCCGGCGATCAGCGCTGAAGCGGCAAGGCCTGCAAAAAGAATACGCATATAAGTCTCCATATTTGGGGATTATCTATCAAAAAATTGATTTATGTTTCCTGAACAAAATTAATGGCCGTCATGGCCCGTATGGCCCCCCGAACTGCCTGAACTGCCGGAATGACCGGAATTATCAGAGCCGCCCGAATGGCCGCTGCCATAGGATTTCATCGGCATGGACGCCGTATCCGGACTGACGCCGTCACGGGCCAGCTCTGCCTGCGAGGCAAGGCGCGCCATCCCCAGCGGATCATCATACCAGCCGGGGTCCTCAAATGAGGTAATGCCATCGCGGACTTTGAAAATGGTGAACATGCCGCCCATGGTGATGTAATCATGAGGCCCCTGCGCCCCGACCATGGGCAGTGAATTTTCCGGCACTTTCATGTGGCCGCTCTCAATATGGATGCCCATTTCGCCCATCCCGTCATGACCCATGGTCATATAATGAGGCAAAAGCGATGTGACTTGATCGTCAAGTTTGCGCGGATCTACGCCGATCATATTGGGAATATCGTGACCCATTTGGGTCATGACGTGGTGTGTCATATGGCAATGCATGGCCCAGTCCCCGGGGTTATGGGCCACCAGTTCAATGGTCCGTGTTGACCCGGTCGGCACAAGGACCGTGGTTTCGGGCCGGCGGGCGGATTTTGGAATAACGCCCCCATCGGTCATGATTTCTTCAAACGCATAGCCGTGCAGATGAAACGGATGGTGGTCCATGGCCGATAAATTGCCGATGCGAAACCGAACCCGCTGCCCGGTTCGCGCTACCAGCGGCGCCGTGCCGGGATAGGATTTGGCATTAATGGTCAGGACATTGAAATCCGACATCACATTAGGATCCGGCCGTTTGGCGCCGGGTCTGATGGCCCATGTGCCGAGCATCATGGCAAATTCCCGGTCCGCGGCCGGCTCCGTGCGCTTGCGCGGATGCACCACGATCATCCCCATAAGCCCCATAGCCATTTGGGTCATTTCGTCATGATGGGAGTGATACATAAACGTGCCGTGCTGCACGAATGTCCATTCATAGACAAAGGTTTCGCCGGGTTTGATGGCCGGCTGATTAAGCCCCCCAACCCCGTCCATGCCTGAGTTTAAAATAACCCCGTGCCAATGAATGGTGGTCGGCGCGATTAATTTATTGGTCACGTAAACCCTGACCTTGTCACCTTCGACAGCCTCTATTGTGGGTCCGTGAACCTGCCCGTTATAGCCCCAGCAAAATGCGTTCAAACCGGGGGCAAATTCATGCTCGACTTCTTCGGCCGTCAAATGAAAAACTTTGACCCCGTCCACCACTTTAAACGGCAGGGTCGACCCATTGGGCGTGACGACCGGCGTATAATCATGACCGGGCCGGCCGGGCGCGTAGCTATTGCCGTTATGGGAGACGCTCTGCGTGTGGGCATGATGGCCGGTGTGATGGCCGCCTTTTGCCGCGCCGCCCAAAGCGGCCGCGCCGGCGCCCAAGCCTGCTAATTTTAATGTATCACGGCGATTAGGCATTAGTGATCTCCTGCGCCGGCGCTGTTACCGCCTGACATATTGGCCTGACCCGTCATGGCGATCTCAGGCGAGCCGCCCGCCAGTAAATATTCATAGGACGCCCGGGTCTTCCAGTAATCTTCAACCGCTTCAATATAAGCGATCCCAACGGAGAGCTGCTCTCTTTTGGCGGCCAGTAAATCAAACACGCCGATTTGCATGGCATTGTAATCCAGCTGCATGCCCTGAAGCACCTTATTGGATAAGGGCAGGACTTTTTGGCGTTGTATCATGACGTTTTCACGGGCGCCTGACAGCTCATCATACAGGATTTTGGCCGATGTATCGAGCGCGTACATAGAGCCCTCATAATTCTGAGCCATCATTTCCATACGGGCGCGGTTGGCCCGGCGTTTGCCTTGCCCGAAATTGAAGATCGGCAGCTCAAAACCCACGCCGCCTGAATATTCATATTCGCCGTCATGGCGCTCGACCTCGGCCTCGATTTCCATATCCCCGACAAATGACATGACATCGCTCAGACCCATGCGGGCGGCGGCGGCTTTAATCAGCGCCTCTCTGTGTTTTAATTCCAAATTACGGTCCATGACGCTTTGGACGGGCAGCGGATCCAGCTCTGATTTATCGGGCGTACGCAATCGCCCCTCAAGCTTAATGGAGCCGGCCTTTTCCGGAGAAAGTCCGAGAGCCTGAACCAGGCGGCGCTCACTCATACTCAGCCGGCGCTTGGCTTGGACCAGCTGAGCCTCCATTTGGGCGGCGAATAATTTTTCACGGTTCAAATCCAGCATGGGAATATTACCGGCGTCGTAAAGCGCCTGCGCCGTATCAGCAGATGCCTGTGTGGCTTTATAGCTTTGCTCTGCCAAGCCCATCATTTGCTTGGCCGACATGGCCTCATAAAATGCCAGTCGGGATTTATAGGCATAGTCGGCAAATTGCCGAACCGACCCGAATTTGGCGGCGTTAAAATCCGCCTTGGCGGCTTTCAGCGTGCGCGGGAAAAACAATAAATCCAAAATTTCATAGCCAATCCCGATACTGCCCCCAATGGGTATATCTTTGCGGGTCAAATTGCCGAAACAATCTTCGTCGGAAACGCCGGGTTCGTCGATAAAAAGGGCTGTGATAAACGGATTGGGCAGGCTGGAATCATTGGCGAAATCCCCGCTTGCGGCCTTCAAGCCATACAGCACGGCCCGCAAATCCCGATTGGCCAAAACCGTAATTTCAGCCACGCTGGCTTCGGTCAATGGTGATGACAAAAGCGCAGAAATTCGGTCGCCGGCTTCTAACTCCGTGATAGTTTCCCCGACCCATTCCGCCGGTGCCGGCAGCATAGGCGCGGTCAATTCCGCCAGTTCGGAAAAACCGGAATCTTTCGGCACGGAAACACAGGCACTCAGCAATAATCCGCTGAGCAGTAAAGGCTTAAAAAGCTTCACATCCGGCCCCCGAAAATTTGCACTAATTCTTCAACTTTTTCCTTGCGATTACTGACATCATCAGAGGACAAAGCCGCGTCAACGCAAGTTTCCAAATGATCATCCAGGGCCAGTTTCTCCAGTCCGGATAAAGCCGCCCGGACCGCTTGAATCTGCCGGACCACATCCACGCAATAGCGGTCCTCTTCGATCATTTTCGCCACGCCCCTCACCTGGCCTTCAATTCTGGCCAATCGTTTCAGAGCTTTGGGTTTTGTATCTTTTTTCATGGCGGCTCATTATACCCTTGGGGGGTATGGCGCAAGTGACATTTCAGATAGAGAACACGGCCCGCGCGCCGTCGGCATCTTTGGCAATTTGGGCCTTGAGCATATCGAAACTGTCAAACTTCATTTCCTCGCGAATGAAAGAGCGAAATCTGACATCTACGGATTGGCCGTAAATATCCCGGTCAAAGTCAAAAATATGGGCTTCGATGCGGGCCTCTTCGCCGCCGACGGTCGGGCGCGTCCCGGTATTGGCCACAGCCGGCAGCCAATCGCTTTCGCCCTCTAATCTCACCTCGACGCAATAAACGCCGTGTTTAGGCCGGATAAATTCGCCAAAGGCCACATTGGCCGTGGGAAAGCCGATCGTGCGGCCGCGCTGCGCGCCTTTATCCACAATGCCGCTGACTTGCCACGGCCGGGAGAGCATATGAGCGGCGTGAAAAACATTGCCGTTTTTCAGCGCGTCCCGAATTTCCGTGGAGCCATATTTGCCGTAGAGCTTGTGCAGGCCCACCGGCTTGACCGGCGTGACCCCAATGCCCCGCGCCGCGCAGTGGGTTTTTAAGGTCTCAATATCGCCGCAGCGTTTTTTGCCATAGCCAAAATCATCGCCGACCACCACATGGCTGATCCCCAGACCTTGGTGTAAAACCAGCTCCACAAATTCCACATCATCCATATTGCGCAGCGCGTCATCAAAGGGAATTTCATAGCAGTAATCAACGCCCATCCCCGCAAGGACTTCGGCCCTGACCTTTCGGTTCATGAGCAAAAACGGCGGCAGGTCCGGTTTAAAATATCGGGTCGGATGGGGATTAAACATGGCCAGCCCCAAAGCCTTGCCGGATTTCAAAGCCTCATCTTTGGCCACATTAATCACGGCTTGATGGCCGCGGTGAATACCGTCAAAATTACCCAGCGCAATCACGGCGCCCTGCCGGGACGCAGCGATATCATCGTAATTTTGAAAGACTTTGACCACGCGGGTTAGGTATCGTCCTTTGCGTCTTCTTTCGGCCGTTTGGGGACCACAACGCCGGCGTCGCCGCGGCAGATTTGCTTGCCGTCCACAATGCAATAGCATTTCATTTTAACGCGGCCGTTCTTTTCGTTGATTTCGGCCACTTCGGCGCGGCCGATCACCGTATCGCCGATAAAGGCGGGGCGGCGAAAGCGCAGATTAAGCTCGACAAATACGGCGCCCGGCCCCGGCAGATCATTGCCTAAAATGGCCGAGATGAGCGAAGCCGACAGGGCGCCGTGGGCGATGCGCTGTCCGAACATGGTCTGTTTGGCAAATTCCTCATCCACATGGAGCGGGTTATGATCGCCGATAATATCGGCAAAGGCGTCGATCTTCTCGCCGGTAATGTCCATGGTCGACTCGGAAAACATTCCGACTTCCAAATCTTCCAAATAAAATTTTGGCGTAATGCTCATAGAGGTCTCATCCTTACTCAAGGGGCGTATTTAGGGGTTTTGAGCGCGGTTTTAAAGGGGCAATTTACCAGTGCAGGCCGGCGGCCATATATCGGGCCGTAATTCCGTGTTCGCTCAGCAGCGCTTTTAATTTATCGGCATTGCTCTCATGCAGGCCGTCCTGAATGAACAGACAATCATAATCTTCCTGCTGCGCGCCCAAAAGATCCGTAAAGATATTATCGCCAATGGCCAAGATACGGTCGCGGGGAATGTCATAGCCGGCGATCTCTTCGACCCAGGCACGGGATAAATCGTAAATCGGTGAATGCGGCTTGCCGGCATAGATCACTTTGCCGCCGATTTCATCATAAAGCCGGGCCAGCGCCCCGCCGCAATAAATCAGCTTGCCGTCACGCTTGACCTGCACATCCGGATTGGCGCAAACCATGGACAGGCCCATATCCGCCGCTTCCGAGAGCATGGCTCTGTAATCATCCGGCGTTTCGACCTCATCATCAAACAGGCCGGTACAGGAAATAAAACTCGCATCTTCCAGATCAGAGAAATGCATATCCAAACCGGCATAGATCACATCATCCCGGTCCGGCCCCAGCTTAAACGCCGGTCCCGGCGCCCGGCGGGCCAGCTCATTAATCGTGGCATCGCCCGAGGTGACAATGGCGTCATAGGGCTCGCCCGGCACGCCGATTTGCTCAAACTGCGCCGGAATGGCCGCTGACGGCCGCGGGGAATTTGAGATCAGGATCACCGGTCCGCGCTCGGCCCGGAACCGCTCCAAAGCCTGACAGGCCGCCGGGAAGGCGATACGCCCATTATGCATCACGCCCCAAATATCACAGAGCAGCGCATCATATTGATCCGCGATCTGCCCCAGG
>CALJNJ010000337.1 GCA_937981945.1 uncultured Caulobacterales bacterium
ATCTGCGTCATAGCGGAACGCTTGTAGCCTGGGCACCAAAGGCAAAGGCGTGGGAAATTGTTCCTCCCAATCGGGCAACACCGGAATATATTCGCAAAAGAAATTTTGCCTTCGGACAAGGCCCGACCCATATTCATGCCAGTCGCGGCCTGCGGGGGATCCCGGGCGTGATCAGATTTATGATTACCGGCACGATCCAGACCTTTATGTATGCACCTGTTTATTATCTTCTCAAGATATTGGGACATCCCGCCTATGTGAAATATTTGGCGAAAACAGCCCGAGGAGTCGGCAAAGTATTTTGGGCCGACAGTCTAAGTCCTAAGCTTTACGGCGCAGCTGTCTTAAAAAAACCCGAACCGGCAGAGTAATTACTTACCCCAGAGTTTCTGCAGGCGTTTATCGCGCCCGCAGCCTTGGCGATAACGATTATAATGCGCCGGTTCTTTTTTGTAAAAATCCTGATGGTAGTCTTCGGCCACATAAAACACGGATGCCTCTAAAACCGGAGTGACGATGTCGGCGCGAAACGGCTTTGTCTCAATGACGCTCTGTTTCGACGTTCTGGCGGCCTCGATCTGATCAGGCCGGGCAAAAATCGCGCTGCGATAACTGCTGCCTTTGTCGCAAAACTGACCGCGGGGATCCGTCGGATCAATATTCACCCAAAAATGGGCCAGCAAATCATCATATGACACAACGCTCTTATCAAACGTCACCTTCACCACTTCATAATGGCCGGTTTCCTTATAAGTCACCTCTTTATAGGTCGGATTGACCGTATGACCGCCGGAATAGCCCGAGACGGCCTCTATAACGCCCGGGAGCTTTTCGAAATCGGATTCCGTACACCAGAAACATCCGCCGGCGAAAACAGCCGTATCGAGGTTTTCAGGATTTGAAACACTCGCTTTGACGGTTTCGGTTTGCGGTGTGGATGTTTCTGTCTGAGCCTCCGCACAAGCGGCCAGAAGCACAGCAGCAGTGATTGCAATTAGTTTTTTCATAGGGCACCCTATAGAGAGGCAGGCTTTCACAGCCAAGTCACGTTATCGGGAGTGTATACGCACCTATGATCGATTTGGACTTTAATTTTACCGGCGAGCTCTGGGAATGGCACGCCAAAGGTGACGTCCGATCAGGATCTTGGCATTTCGTAACCTTACCCAACGATATTTCCCACGATATTAAAGCCTTTACCAAACACAGAAAATCAGGGTTTGGGTCCGTGCGGGTTAAAGCCAAAATCGGTGAAACGTCGTGGACTACATCCTTATTTCCCAGCAAAGAAAAAGGAGCTTATTTGCTTCCGGTCAAGAAATCCGTCCGCAAAACGGAAATGCTATCCAAAGGTGTATTGATTGATATTTCAATCAATATTGCCTTGTAAACTCGCATAATTTAACGTTCGTTTACCGTAATTGTGACGCTTTTTTTAATGTATTTCTGCCATATTACACCCTGAAATTGGGAATGGGTGGTAAGTCCATGAAGAAAATTTTACAGAACTTTAAGGCCTGTGAAAGCGGGAACTTTTCCATGATGTTCGCGCTTGCGTCGACTGCGCTACTCATGGGCGCCGGCGTCGCCATTGATTTGTCAAAAATCCATCACGAAAAAGAACAAGCGCAAGCCCTGGCTGATTCGGTCAGCTTGAACGCCGCTATTTTTGTATCAAATAATAACCGCAAGCCTCAAAACGATGAAGGCTATATGCACGGCAAAAAATATAACTCGTCGACGGATAGTTTAAACGGGGGCGACGGATCCGATATGGATTTTACAGTCCGCTATGACATGAATGTTAATCACCAGGTTGAGGTTGAAGTTAAAACCAGCGCCCCGACAATGTTTATGCATATGCTGGGCCGCGAAACCGTTAACATCAGCGCTACGTCCACGGCGAAATTTAATTCCAATATGCTCGAAGCTAATAGCGTCTCACTAATTTTCGATAATTCCGGATCCATGTGGTTTGATGACAGCCCGGGAACTTGTGCCACGGGCACCAAATTTTGTGACGTTGCCGATTTTTCACGGCCGGCAAACCCAATCCGCCGAATCGACGGCCTTAAAAGCGCCGCCAATACATTTTTGTCCAACCTGAAAGAAATGAACCTGGCTTATCAAGAAAGATACAATACGAGTGCCCGCGTTGTTCGGACCTCCATGATGGCTTACAATCAAGCCAATATTGGCACACTCGAAAAGCCGTTTGAATGGGGCGTTCTGCCCATGTCAGATATTAATAGTATGACACCCGGCGGCGGAACAAACAGCTTCCCCTCCATGGACAAAATCGCAACATGGATGGAAAGCGAGCCGGCGGTTCACAAGGCTGAAAACGGGATTGACGATCCTATACGCTATGTCATTTGGCTGACTGACGGAATGAATACATCCGGCACTCAAACTTGGACACCTGCAGCAGGTACCAATTATTGGCGCACGCCTGAAGAGCAGTGCACATCGACAGGCTGCCGCACCGTTTACCGCTACGAAGAAGGTCGGGTAATAGAGGATTTCGATGAAGAAGATTTAGAGGATCTCATTGATGACTTGATCGCTGAAGCTGAAGAAAATGATTTAAACTTTGGTGAGCTTGTTGAAATAGCCAAAGAGATTGATTTGTCTGTTCTTGATCAAGGCGCTCGTGTCACCGCCCCGCCAAATTTTACGGGTGATTGGGAAGAAGGCCGCCTGACCTATTCGGTCGATCAGGATACTTTAGAGAGCTGCGAAGCCCTCAAGCAAGACGGTGTTGAGATTTTCGCTATTGGGTTTGCTCTGAAATCCGGCACTTATTACACCAATGAGTGGGGCGATTTGCCGGGCGCAACAGAAGTTCGGAAAGTCCGCAACAATGTCAAAGACAATTCAACACGTCTGTTGCTGAAATGCGCCTCATCACCGAAACACGTTATGCTGCCGAATAATTCCGAAGAATTAGCGGCTGTCTTTGATGTCATCGGAAACAAAGTTGCATCCAACGCCGTTCGGATCGCCAACTAATTAATTCTAACGTCTTGATAGGCCGCCATCGCCCGTTCGCGGGCGGCTTTGTGGTCTACAATCGGATGCGGATAATTATCCCCGAGTGAAACATTTGCTTCTGCCAAGATATGCGCGGGCGCTGTCCAGGGCTGATGAATAAATTTATTCGGCATGTTTCTAAGCTCGGGGATCCAGCGGCGAACATAATCGCCGTTCGGGTCAAATTTTTCGCCTTGGCCAAACGGATTGAAAATTCGAAAATAAGGCGCCGCGTCAGCGCCGCTGCCGGCGACCCATTGCCAGCTCGCGGCATTATTGGCCGGATCCGCATCAAACAGGCAATCCCAGAACCAGCGTTCCCCTTCGCGCCAATTAATCATCAAATGTTTGATCAAAAAACTGGCCGTCACCATACGCACGCGGTTATGCATGTAACCGGTCTGCCATAGCTCTCTCATACCGGCATCGACAAAAGGATAGCCGGTTTGCCCGTGCTGCCAGGCCGTTAACGCAGCCTCATTATGATCCCACGGAAATGCATCATAATTGGGTTTGAAATTCCGTGTCGCTAAATCCTGATTATAAAAAAGAAGCGTGTAAGAAAACTCCCGCCATCCCACTTCCGACAAAAACTTCGCCCCGTCCACATCCCGGGATTTAACCGCATGCCAAATTTGCCGGGGGCTGATTTCACCAAACGCCAAATGGGGCGACAGGCCCGAAGTGGCTTTGGGACGATCGGCGCGGTCGCGGTCAGCTTTATAGGACGCGACGGGACCGTCCAAAAATGCGCCCAACGCCTTTCGGGCCCCTGCCTCCCCTATGGTCCACTGCGGCAGCATTTTAGCGCCCCAATCCGG